>NZ_CEZLMY010000225.1:0-4659 GCF_983033635.1 Psychromonas sp.
GGCAATGGGCTTTACTTGTTTGTTAAGCCAACAGGAACAAAATCTTGGAAATATAACTACTTTCACCCATTCACTAAAAAAAGAACAAACCTTGGGCTAGGTATTTACCCTAAAGTTTCTCTTGCGCAAGCAAGGGCCGTAAGAGATGAGTTTAACTTGCAGCTCGCTAACAATATTGACCCTAAAAAATATAGAGATGATAAGAAAACGGATGAAAGTGAAGTAAATAAATATCTATTTGAAAACGTAGTTGACGAATGGCTTAAAGTTAAATCGAGAGAGAGCAAGCCGTTAGGGGGAAAAACGATAAAGAATTCATTAGAGAATTTCATTTTACCGTTTGTGGCAACTTGCTCAGTTAAGGACATAAGTCTTAAGTTGGTTATGGAAGTATTAGAACCGATCAAGAAAAATGGTGATATGCAAGTGCTACTTAGAAACCATCTTTATTTTCATGAAATAATGGAGCATGCAAAACGGAAAGGGCTATTGGATCATAACCCTTTAGATAAGCTAAATATTAACATTACGACATAGCTGTACTGATTATCATTCGTAGCGGTCGTTAGTTCGCTATTTTAAGTGTTTTTAATCCTGTAATCGAATTTGAGCCTCTAGAAGCTTCATCTATATGGTCACTCCACCAGCTCATTACCGTTTTACGTCGTTCAAGGTAATCAGTGCGATTGTAAGCACTTCTTACTTTATCTTTGTCTACGTGTGAAAGAGCTGCTTCAATTACGTCTACATCAAACCCTTGTTCGTTTAAGGTGGTACTTGCTAGTGCACGTAACCCATGCGAGGTTTGACGTCCTTTAAAGCCCATTCGTTGTAGCGCTTTATTCGCTGTCTCTTTGTTAATGTGTTTTTTATTTGTTTTGTCTGCAGGGAAGATATATTCACAGTCGCCAGTAATTGAATCAATGGTCTCTAACAGTGCTAATGTCTGCGCTGTTAGGGGCACAGTATGCGCTCTTCCTTTTTTCATACGGTCCGCGGGAATATTCCAAAGCTGTTTTTCTTTCTCTATCTCATCCCAGCGTGCACCTGCAGTCTCAGAAGGGCGCGTCATGGTGTGTAATTGCCATTCTATTAAACAGCGTGTAATTAGTTTGATACTTGCATAGTTAAGCGCATTCATTAACTCTGGCAGCTCTTCAGGCTTTAAAGAAGCTTGGTTAGTTACTTTAGCTGTAGCAAACGCTTTACCTATACCTGCAAGTTTGTTGTGCTCGATAATTCCTGTATTAACTGCAAATGTCATTATTTCATTAAAATTACGGCAAAGCCTGCCAACAGTTTCAAGTTTACCTTGGTTAGCAACTGGCTGGAGGATTTGGATAGCTTGTGGTGCGGTGATTTCACTTAGAGGAAATTTACCAAGGTGAGTTAACAAGTATTTATCTAAGCGTTGTTTTAATTTTTTCGCTGTGAGCTCTTTAATACTGGTTTGTTTAACGGCAAACCAATCTTCAAATACAGCTTGCAGGGTATTGGTTAATTCCACTTGTTGAGCTATTAATGTGTTATCTCTGTGCTCTTTTGGATCTATGCCATCAGCAAGCAGTTCTCTGGCTTCAATCGCTTTAGTTCTAGCTTTAGCTAAAGATACCGAGGGATATTTACCTAAAGCTAAATGCGCTCTTTTCCTACTGACAGGGCGATAATAAGAAAAGCGCCACAACTTTGAACCTAAAGGCGTAACTTTTAAAGATAAGCCATCACCATCACCTAGATTATAATCTCTGTCTTTTGGTTTAGCTTGAAGTACCTGCGTAGCCGTTAAAGGCTTAACTTTTATTGCCATGAAGTAATCTTTTAAAACCCGTTATTGAAATGATTACTTCAAAGCTTACTTCAGAACGTAGATTTTACAAGACGTCAATAGATGCTAATAGACTAAGAGATCTCTTAAAGTGTTGTTTTTAGGTCTTTTGAAAAGGTTTTATGGATGTTAATAGACGTTACAGGACAAGAAAATGGTGCTCGCTACTGGACTCGAACCAGTGACCTACGCCATGTCATGGCGGCACTCTACCAACTGAGTTAAGCGAGCGTTATTTTCTTTGCTGTTGAAAGCGAAGTGATTTTGCGTTATCGCTTCGAAACTGTCAACCCTTCTTTTAACGTTCTGGTTTGTTTGATGTTTTTTTGTGCGTATCAAAACAAAAATTGTTAACTTAAGCGGTATTGAGTGCGCTTGGTTAATATTTAGTGTTTAAATTTCATCTTCTGCGGCTTCTGTTTCTTTCTCCTGTTTGCTGCTGTCTAACAGTTCTTCCAGTGCTTTGTTACTTTCTTCCCACACTTCATTACTTTTCTCTTTTACATCATCCCAAACGTCACCACTGGCTTCTTTGCTGTCATCCCAAATCTCTTTAGAGCCTTCTTTGCTGGTATCCCATAACTCAGTAGAGGTTTCTTTGCCTTCTTGCCAAATATCTTTGCTGCTTTCTTTGCTTGCATCCCAAATTTCTTTACCCGCTTTTTTGCTTTGTTGCCAGGCTTGGTCGGTTGACTCTTTCGCTTCATCCCAGTTATTTTTATTGTCATCTGCACTGCTATCACTTGCTGTTTGTTTTTTTTCTTGTGCAGGCTGATGCTCGACTTTGGCTTCGTTGCACGCAAAAATTGAGAACAGTAATGTGCCAATTAATAAAATCCGAGTTTGTTTTTTCATCTGCTATTCTCCAGAAGCAAGGCGACATTTAAGAATATTAAATCTATCGATCCGCAGCTTATTAGTCAAAGCTATTTGTTGTGATTATAGTCCCTTTACTGGTTACTGGCATGAAGGGCTGTGGCGTTAAACAGCATCACTGTTTTTTGTTTGCATATTGAAACGGCAAATTAATTTGCCGCTTCAATATTGATAAATAATAAAGGAGCAATCAGATTGCAATTTTTGGAAACTTCAATCTGTTTATATCATTAACAAAAATATTGTCCTGATAGAATTCAGCTGTGGCTTGCGAAAATAGATAGCCTTGCACAAAGTCTGCGCCGGAGCTTACCGCAATATCAAACTGGTCAGGGGTTTCTATCCCTTCAAATACCAGTTCGGTTCCTCTTTTTTTCGCAAAACTGGCGATAACCTCAATAAAATCCATCGTATAACTGCTCACTAAAGAACGCTGGAAGAGGTTCATATCCAGTTTGATGATATCCGGCTCTATCTCGAGTAAACGATCTATTTGTGAGAAACCGGCACCGAAATCATCGATTGCCACCTTCATTCCCATTTCCCGATAATAACCAACAAAATGCTGGATCAGCTCTTTGTTACCATCGTATTCGGTTAATTCAATAACAATACGACTCGGATCTATGCCGCAATCTCTGAGCATGCTTAATGTGGGCACTTTATGGTTTTTCTGTTTTAAGTTACGCGCATGCTTGCTAAACCAGGCTGGAGAAATATTAATCGTTAATTGTGCATCACCCGTATAATCTCTATATTTTTTAAATGCTTTGTTTCTGACCTGATTATCTAACTCGATACTTTTATCGATTGATAAAACAGGCGATGAAAAAATTGCGCCTGCTGAAATATAATGTCCGTCAATATTCTTTTTCCTGGCAAGCACTTCGTTATAGGCGATCAGTCCATTTTTGACATTAATTATCGGCTGAAAAAACGGCTCTAGTTCAATGTTCATAAAGCTTTCCTGTCTGTTTTTTGCTATTTATAGCAATATTTAGTTATCTGTAAAAATTACAATCTGCTAATTGCTTTATGCAATGCCCTGTAAACACTTCCGAGGCGCTTAATTTGCCGGTATCTCTGCTTTTATTATTTTTTGTTAGTTGCCGGCAATATTCGTTAACCATTGTATAAAGCAAGTGTGAATAAAATATTAAAACACTTACAAAAATTGCAACAATTAAGCCAGTTCTTAATGTATTGAAAATAAAGGTAATTTTATTTCAGATGGGTTATTAACTAGAAATAATTGATCATCATGGTGCGCATAGACAAGCTGACGCTATATTTTAGTGCGTAGCTAATTGAAAATTATTATCAAAAAGAAAGTGTTATGCATTGATTTAGTAAAGCTGTCGACCCTGACTATTGAGACTAATCGCTTGAAATAGTAAATACAATGCACTACTGTATGGAAAAACAGTTTAAGTGGTGTCTAATGAAACTTTATATTGCTGAAAAACCCAGCCTTGCGCGTGCAATTGCCGATGCGCTGCCGAAACCTCATCGCAAAGCGGATGGTTGTATTCATCTGGGTAATGGCGATGTGGTCAGTTGGTGTATCGGACATCTGTTAACTCAGGTTGATCCTGAAGCTTACGATCCTCAATATAAAAAGTGGAAATTTGAACATCTGCCGATTATTCCGCAAAACTGGAAACTGAAATCGACCCCGCGTACCAGCAAACAGCTTACTATTTTAAAAAAGCTGATTAAGCAGGCGGATCAGTTAGTGCATGTCGGCGATCCGGATCGCGAAGGGCAGCTGCTGGTGGATGAGGTGATCCACTTTAGCGGCATTAAGGGTGATAAGTTAAAACAGACGCAACGCTGCCTGGTCAGTGATTTAACCACCAATGCGGTAAAGCGCTCGCTGCAGCAGTTACGCTCTAATCAGGAGTTTGTGGCGTTATCAACCTCTGCGCTGGCGAGAACGCGTGCTGACTGGTTGTATG
>NZ_CEZLMY010000226.1:0-4605 GCF_983033635.1 Psychromonas sp.
GTGAAATGCAGACTCGTGAACGTTTTGGTCACGATATTATGGTCTTAGTAGACCTTTCCGGCTCGATGGCGGAACAAGATTTTAGCGCGCGGGATGGGCAGAAAAGCACGCGTTTATCCGCAGCAAAGCAGGTATTAGGTGATTTTTTAAAGACACGTGAAGGGGATCGTCTTGGTTTGATCCTTTTTGGTGATGCCGCGTTTGTACAAACTCCGTTTACTGCGGATCAACAGGTTTGGTTAACACTGCTTAAGCAAAGCGAAGTTGCGGTGGCTGGACAAAGCACTCACTTAGGGGATGCCATTGGGCTTGCGATTAAAGTATTTGAAGATAATAAGCAGGACAACAGAAAAGAAAAAATAGCCATCGTACTGACCGATGGTAATGATACCGGCAGCTTTGTAGAGCCTGTTGATGCGGCTAAGGTAGCGGCCGCTAAAGGGGTACGAATTTACATGGTTGCAATGGGCGACCCCAGTACCGTTGGCGAGCAGGCGCTGGATATGGAAACCATTCAACGAGTCGCTACAGAGTCGGGAGGGCGCGCATTTGCAGCGATAAATAATGAGCAGCTTGCACAAGCCTATAGTGAAATTGGTCAACTAGAGCCGCTGATTTATGAAAGCACTCATTACCGGCCGAAACAGTCTCTGCACCAGCTATTAATTGCTTTGCTGGTTATTTTGTATTTGAGCGCATTTTCACTGGCGATATTCAACCGTCGCCGACACTGCGTAGCGCAACAGAAGGATAATAAATAATGAATTTACCAATCTGGCTCACTCAGTTTCATTTTATTCGTCCGTTATGGTTGTTGCTGCTGATTCCACTCGCATGGCTTATTTATCTGCGCTACAAAGATCAATCAGAATCCAACTGGAGTACGCATTTACCTGCACATCTACGACAAGCTTTAACCTTAGATGAACAGGGATGGCGCAGTCAGTTACCACTTAAATTATTGAGTGTCAGTCTACTATTAGCCGTGATCATCTGTGCAGGTCCGACATGGCAAAGAGAGGCCTCCCCTTTTGGCGAAGATAAAGCGTCTATGCTGGTGATCCTCGATAACAGTGAATCGATGTTACAAACTGACTTAGCACCGAATCGTATTGAGCGTGTTAAACATAAAATTCATGATTTGCTAATGCTTCGAGCTGGCGGTAAAACCGGTTTGCTGGTGTTTGCCGGCAGTGCTCATCTGGCCATGCCAGCAACACCAGATAGTGCCGTGTTTGCGCCGTTTCTTGCTGCGATAGAGCCCAGTATCATGCCTAAAAAAGGCAAGCAGGCACAGTCGGCCTTAAGCTTGATTAACGAACAGCTCAATAACATCCCTGGCAGCAGTGTCTTATTAATTAGCGACGGTATTAGCCCGCAGGCCATCACTGCCTATCAGGAATTTTTTACTACACATCCGTACCAGCTACTTATTTTAGCGGCAGGTAATTCAGCGCTTAAAACTGACCGGCCACTTGATGACGTTTCATTAAAAGCATTAGCACAGGCAACGGGCGGACGTTTATTCGACGTCACTGTGGATAATAGTGACGTGCAGGCATTAAACCGCGCGATTGATAAACAGATGCAGCTTAGCGGTGACTCTGCAATGCCTTGGCAAGATATGGGTTATGCATTACTTTTTCCGCTACTATTTTTAACTTTATTATGGTTTCGAAAAGGCTGGTTGGTGCAGTGGTGCTTGGTCGGCGCAGTGCTGATCTCAAGTGTTTCCCCCCTGCCTGTCTCCGCCGCGCCTATTCATACTATGGCAGAGAAAAGTCAGGTGATAGAAAAAATTTCGATGCTTGATAAAGCAACTCAGTACTGGCTGGATCTATGGTTAACGCCGGACCAACAAGGGCAACGTTTATTTAAGCAAAAGTCCTATTTAGAAGCGGCTAAACATTACAGCGAACCCATGCAAAAGGGTAAGGCTTATTATTATGCCGGCGAATATAAGCTTGCTCATGCGCTATTTTTGCAAGCAGAAAATGACCTCGGTTTATATTACTGCGCCTCAGCACTAGCTCGTCAACGCGAATATTTGGCCGCGCGAGATTTACTTAACAATCTATTACAAGATAAAGAGATTGATCCCACCTTAAAAATACGCGTTAAACACAATTTTCAGATACTCGATGCACTTATTGATGAGATTAATCGCTTTAGTGAAAGTCAGATTGGTAATCAGGAGGTGACATCGTTTGAGTTAGCTGATGAGCAAGAGCAAACTGCCGAAGGCGCTGATGAACAAATAACAGAAGAGTCAATCGCTCAACAGCAGATTAATGCACAGGATCTACTACAAGATGAACAGAAAGCAGAACTATGGTTCAAACGTGTGCAGTCTGATCCGAAACGTTTTTTAGCTGCCAAATTTCAGATTCAACTACGTGAACAGAACGTTCGCGATTAACAGGATTATGACTATGTTCAACCCTATTCGACCAGTATGGTTACTACTAATATTATTGCTATGCACTAAAGCAATGGCGGTAACCTCAACGCAAAATAGCAGTAGTGATATCAAGCTAGCTGCCTGGATAGGCGATGAGCATAGTAACCAGCTGCAGAATTTCAGCGTCAAGCAGCAAGTTATATTAACCATAGAGGTAGCAACACCCCGTAGGTTTAGCAAAGGAACTCGCATTGGCTTAGTGGAAGTGGCAAATGTCATCGCTAAACAGCGTAATCAATTAGCGGTAAACTATACAGAAAAGTTTAACGGGCAAACCTGGTCGATACAACGTTGGGAAATCGCCTTATACCCGCTCGCTTCAGGTCAGGTTACGATCCCACCTATCCCAGTACAAACACAAGTCGCTAATAAAGACGGAGTGGGCATTGATATTACACTGTTTACCCCGTCACTATCATTCAAAGCGCATTTGCCTAGCGGTGTATTATCTGAGCAGCATGACTGGCTCACTGCCAGTGAGTTGTCGCTTGAGCAGCGCTGGCAGTTATCAAATGAAGATCTTAAAGTTGGTGATAGCATTACTCGCACTGTCACTATGAAAGCCGACGATACACTTTCAATATTGTTTCCTGACTTATTAGTTGATTCATCTAACGGCAATTATCAAACTTATCGTAAACCCGTTAAACTATCAGATAGTTCTAACCGCGGTGTTTATCAATCCAAGAAAGTCGAAGAGAGTGTCTACGTTCTGCAGCAAGGGGGAGAGGTTAACCTACCAAGTACAGAGCTAATATTTTGGAACAGTAAAAAAAATCAGCTAGAAACACTGCACCTTGAAGGGAAAAAAATCGCGGTTTCTCATACATTGCAATCCTTAATCAAAACCTATCGGCTGCAGCTGTTGATCGCATCCGTGTTTTTTATACTGTTAATAATCATTGTTCTTCACTTGAAACATTATTATCAAACTCACCCTAAACCGCTTTTCATACAATTATTACTAACTATTTATAAGAGACAATGGAGCACGGCACGCACTTTGCTATATCGATATAACCGCTTACTTACCGGCCAAAAAGAGCTGCTTGCTCTAAAAGAGACTAGGCAGGCATGGTTGCAAGATGCATTAAAATTACAAACTGGAATAGAAAAGCCGTCTCTTTTTTTACGGATCTGCTTGCAACTTCATCGTCACCGTTATTGCCCTTTTAAAAACATTCAGCTTACTAAAAGGGTTCGATTTTGTGCAAAAAACAGCCGTTAAAGTCCTTTGCGACTTATCTTTAGGTGATTGATATGATAAAAGATTTTAATCTACTGCGGTTGTTATTAGTGCTCGCGGAAACCCGTCAAACCGTTGCTGCGGCTAAAGCAATGAACGTCAGTCAACCCACTATCAGTGTAATGCTCAGAAAATTACGCGAACAGTTTAATGATGAGCTGTTTATTCGTAATAAAAATGGCTTACAACCCACTGCTAAGTGTGAACTGCTCATCGGTCAAATCCCCGCATTATTAGAACAGCTAGATGGTTTATATAGTGATAATGAAACGTGGAAAATTGAGAACTTATCGGGTGAGATTAAGCTATTTTTCCCCTCACCTTTGATGGCTGTTATTGCGGCTCCGTTAGTGAACAAATTAACCACCCTTGCACCAAATGTAACGGTAGAGTGTGTGCACTGGGGGAGTAATACTCCGGCTAAAATTGAAAGCCAAGTTAATGCATGGGGGGTATCTTATCTACCAATGGAGACCAATAAAAACATCTATCAAAAAAATTTAGGCTATGACAAATTTATATTAATTATGCGTAAAGAACACCCGCTAAAAACTAATCAATTAAGTGATGTAATATCTTATCCTATCTGTATTAATTATATTCCTGGTCATACTGAGCCATCACGCGTTGAGATGTTGATTAAAAAGTATAATCTAGATATGAATATTAACTTGCGCTGTAGTGATATGGGCATGATGTTAAAGCTACTTAGTACGAGTAACTATATTTGTGTATCCTCTGCTAAATATACCGATATTTTGCCGGATAACTATCGTTGTGTTGCATCGCCCCCTGAATTAATAAAAGATACTTTCCGTCGTCAATTTTCGCTTTTTACTCAACAGCGTAACCGTCATGATCCCTTTACGAAGTGGTTACAAGATGAAATATCATTGAT
>NZ_CEZLMY010000227.1:0-349 GCF_983033635.1 Psychromonas sp.
TTTGCTGCTTTTTCTTTTAGCAAAAACCGCGACAACTGTATCGAGTCCGAGTGCAGCAACTTGTTAGGCATTTATTGATTATTCCAAAAGTGATTCATTGTAATGCCTCTAGGCAACTCTATATAAAAATGTCTTTTAAAAGCAAATTCATATTGATCCAAATATTCTTCAAGTAACCTATCTTTATGCTCTTTGGAATAATCTGCTGGGAAATTATTGTAAATACCGACCCGAAAAACCTCTGATAAGCTACGTGTTATAGGTATAAACATAGCGTTCTTTATTTTTTGGTACTGTGATTTAGGTAAATCTATATGGCATCTAGAGCCATTAGTTAGGTATATAACAA
>NZ_CEZLMY010000227.1:359-3263 GCF_983033635.1 Psychromonas sp.
CCTCAACCATTTTCATCATCTTATTGGGCTTTGAAATATCACAGAAATCACAATATGCATTTAGTAATGATTGGCCCGAAAACTCAAATTGTTTATAAGCCCCTGCCTCCACCTCTATATTAAGCCTTTCACTTTGGCGTTTTTGATTAGATTTTATAATAGAATGGTGGCTAAATTTGGTCGGGTGAAGTTTATTTTGTAAAAATAAACCTTTGGGAGCCAATCGGATATGCGAAATATGAGCTGTAATAGCCTTATTATTAAAAACATCTAAAGTAAAATCTCCCTCATCGTTGAATACAGTAGAACTTACGACTGCATTTAACTTGGGTTGATTAGCTTTCATTGCATAAATTACTGCCGATACAGCACCTATGCCTGATACCCAAGAACCCAACATTGTTAATATTTCTATCATCGATGATTCCATTACAATGCACTAATGCCTAACGCCGCAATAAACGGCGCGTAGGTTGGCGTTGTTTTTGCTGGCTTTTTTGTTTTAGCAAAAACCGCGACAGCCGTAATGCGTCCGATTTAATTGCCTTGTTATATTTTTACTTCTGCAACCGCTTGTTTTTTAATGCTTTTATTTATGGGTTTATTTATGGGTTTATTCATTTCAAGTTCTTTTTTTACCAAGTTATTGTTTAATCCGAAATTAGCTTTTAATAGCCGATTCTGCTCTGATATAAGTTTCTCTAACCGGACGGATGATTCATTAGATGAACTGAAGGATAAAATAGAAAATACAGCGGAAGTTATAAGTGCAATTAAACTAATTAAAAGCATACCCAGATTCCATTTACTTGCAGATCTTGAGTTTTTTGACGATTCACTCTTGATGGTTGAGTGTAAATCACCAATTTCTTTATTGGTTTCATTAATTGGATTAGTGGGGATAAATGGTGCATCTGGTATTTTGCACTTCTTAGTTTCATTTACCATTTTCAACATTTCTTTCTCGAAGTTGCTAGGCTCTTTCTTTTTTATTTCATTGCTATCTGTACTAAAACCTAATTGATTCAGATCCACAATACTCTCCAAAAATATAACAGCTTTATAGGAATCACTGTGCACGAATATCCGCAACACCTATATCATTCTAATAAATGAGTACAATATCCACTAATCACTGCAGAATCAACACGTTCTATAACTACTCCAATAAAACATGATTTAAGATAGGTGTTACGGTAACACCTATCTCTTTTTTGAAAAGATAGCTAACACTCTTATTTATATAGGAAATTAAAGGATGGTCAAATATAACCTGCACGGTGATACCTATCGCTGGAAATATTAAGACTGTTACGCGAGAAAGTAACTCAAGATTGTGTGTATTCAGTAATGACTATTATGGCCATTGAATGCTTTTTCATATATTAACAATATCTTCATCATGAAATTTCATTTTGTTCCGAAGAAAGACAATACTGCTAAGTTTCTTTTATATAAAGAAAACAGATAAGTATCATTTGAGTATACTCAACCAGAACTTGTGATACTTAATTTATTTTGTCTCATTAGCTATCTTGCAATAACTCTAAAGATAATGTATCTTTAGAGTTATACAAAAGAGACAAAGGGGACCGCAATGACTATCAGAATCTATTTACGCGCTTCAACATCAGATCAAGACGCAGAACGAGCAAAAGAATACATCATAGAGGAAGCTACAAGGCAGAGGCTGAATTTGAATAACGCAGTTTATTACGTTGAGAATTACTCTGGTCGCAAAATAGCTCGACCTAAACTAACAACCCTACTCAATGAATCAGAGCAAGATGATATTATTCTACTCGAGCAGATCGACCGATTAACCCGCCTAACATCAGCAAAGTGGAAAGAATTGAAGCAAGCTATCGATGGCAAAGGCTTACATATTGTCGCGTGTGATGTGCCTACCAGCTTCCAAGTACTAAACAGCGCCCAAGACGAAATGCAACAGCGTATCCTTGAATCGGTCAACAGTATGTTAATAGAGATCTTGGCTGCTACAGCTTCAAAGGATTACGAAGATCGCCGTAGACGGCAGAAAGAAGGCATCGAGGCAAATAGAGATAAATTTAAGGGTAGAAAAGCAGATCCGGAGACAGCGAATAAATGTGAAAAAGTCTTCAAGGCTATATCAGCAAAGATCGAAAAGCTGGACGAAGCTCTGAAAACGTACAGCGTAGGTCGAGCGACCTATTACCGCTGGAAGAAAGAGCAGGAACTGGTTAAATCCACAACACTCTGACAAGATGAATAAGACCGGAAAGCAAAAGAGGAAGAGCCGAGATCTACAGAGGACCATACAGTATCATTTAACCAAAAAAAAGAAGCGTACAGCGCTCCTTTTTTGATGTGCCGCTATTAAAGAAGGGTACAAAACAAACGGTATTAAACTGTAGAACAACCACCTCATGTCCGGTTTTACAATTTGAGGTGAATGACTAGATCAGATCTGGCAAGCTACTGTCCACGACTGATTGTCATCGCTATCACCTCGTCTTACCACAGCTCTCTAGCCTCACACCGACTCCGCACTACAATATTTTTACTCTTTTGCAGTTCTGTGATCTTTTTCGCCCTCTGGCATTCCCAGCTACCTACTGGATACATTTTGTCCCACGCATTCATTAACTGCTTCTGCTGGCGGCTCATGTTGTATCTATCATAAGCTTCATCCATGTATAAATAAGTACGTGCAATGCGCCCTCTTGCTCCTACTGGCGGCTCTGCTTTACGATTAGCAATTTTCATATCACAGCTTCCAAAGTCACTATTTTCACCGGGTAACATAGTGAAATTATAATTACTTCTTAACGCATTAACTGCACCAATCGCAGGATATAAATTGAACATATCTGCCTGCATATATCGGTATTCATTATTCGTTTTCTCAGCACATTTTCTGCC
>NZ_CEZLMY010000227.1:3273-3835 GCF_983033635.1 Psychromonas sp.
GGCTTCCCCTTCTTACTGACACAAGATGGATTGCCGTCACGCCACTCAGTAAATGTCCTGCCAAAATTTTCGGCAGGGACCACATGTTCCCACTCTATTTTTTTTGATCGTTTAATGTATTTATCCGTTGTAAATCCTTCAGGTGCCATTACTAGCTTTTTTGAGTCGAATGTTGCACCACAATATATAGTTTCACGATGGTTTTGATACACCTGTTTTTCGAGTGTTTTTTTAGCTTTACGGAATGAAGTGTTTGATTCATTCGCTGCAAACGAATAGACGGATGTTAATAAGAGTATGCTGAGTAATGATTTTTGTAGTCGCTTCATTTGAGTATCCATTCTTGATTGTGGTGTATAAGGCGCTTTGTGTCCTTCCCGCCTCAGAAAGCTAAGTCGCTATCGCCCCCGAACCGACTTAGAAATTAATTTTGGAAGAGGTTGATTAACGCCGCCATAAGCGGTGAGTAACAGTTGGCTAAAATGAAGCGAAGCGGAATCGGATCAACTACAGAGTCCGAGTGGAGCAACTTGTTAGTTGCCCATTTCGAGAAGACTTATAA
>NZ_CEZLMY010000227.1:3845-4259 GCF_983033635.1 Psychromonas sp.
TACTTTACCGAACAACTCATCAAACGTGATAATTTGAACATCTTTTAAGTTATTACGGTAAAGCTCAAAAGCTTTTCGCTTTTCTGGAGTATTTAACTCACTTGTATTACCGACAATTACTACACAATGAGGCCTAAAAGCGCTGAACACATTTAAATCATGACCAACTATTGAATAATAATCTTGAACGATTGAGTTTGAGTAATTTAAAACCTGATTCGTTGAACCAGTAAGCTCTTTAGCAATGTTAAACGTTTGTCTATATGGTGAACCAATAAGGTTCGCTGTTGGTGTCTTTATTTCTATGAGCGCGGGATTATTTGTTAACTCATTTTTATAAAGAAAATCAACAATGTTGCCACCATGATTTGTAAAGCTCTTGCCACCTACATAGGCTTTTTCTTTTACAACTAC
>NZ_CEZLMY010000227.1:4269-4571 GCF_983033635.1 Psychromonas sp.
TTACTAAGCCACACTTGAAATGATTTTTTTAAAACTGTTAATCCAGCTACAACGTTAATTTGTTTAAGACTTTCTGCCGACAGAGATTCAAGACTTTCAACTACTTTATCTGCATGCTCAATTTTAGATAGCCACTGCGCAATTCTTTTAAAAACACCAATCGCATTATCTGAGCTTAATTCAATGAATTGCCTTAAATCGTCATCAGTAGCATTATTTAAGCCATCTAAGGCACCATTAAACTTAACATACTGATTAGACCCTCTTGGAATTCCATCTTTTCGATGTAATCTATATAAAAC
>NZ_CEZLMY010000228.1:0-484 GCF_983033635.1 Psychromonas sp.
GTAAAGCTATATTTAAAGTCTCTTTAACGAAAAAGGGGTTAAAATGATTAATTTAAAAAATTACTTTTTAGTTGTAATATTTTCATCAATTAGTTCGCCTGTATTTGCTTACCTTGATCCAGCGACAGGCAGTATTATCCTACAAGGTCTGATAGCCACAATAGCTCTGCTACTAGGTACTTTTAAATTTTGGTGGTATAGAATAACTGCTTTTTTTACAGGTCAAAAAGATGAAGAATTGTTAGATGATGATGACGATTCCGAAGAGCATAATAAATAATTATAGAGCAATTTCATTGCTCAAAATCCCAGCAAAACGGATTATAAAGTAATATGACGGCTCACAGCTGAGCTTTTTGCTTGCTATGCAGGATAACTTTATACGTTTATCTATAAAACTGTTTTTAAACAACAATAAACGTTCGCCCTTTGCCTGCAGTAAACAAACCTTTACCATCTTGTTGAAATGCCCCTTCAATTTGGT
>NZ_CEZLMY010000228.1:494-4563 GCF_983033635.1 Psychromonas sp.
GCAATTGCCCGCCCCATAAAAAATCTTTGCTAAATATATTCATTACAACTCCTATTAAAAAATCAATCTGCATATACGATAGAGCATCGGAGGCTAAGCACTGTTTGGGTATTGTAAGGTTTAGACCAAACTAGGTAAGTATGAATATAGCTGCGCCATTTAGGCAGAGGAAAAACAGATAAAAGCAATGCATAAAAAAACCCGCAATGCTTTGATTAATAAGCGTTGCGGGTTCTTATTGTACCTTAGCGGTACTAAATGTGGCGGTGAGTGAGAGATTCGAACTCTCGGTACGTTGCCGTACACACACTTTCCAGGCGTGCTCCTTCAGCCACTCGGACAACTCACCAGATGCTTAATTGTTTACTGAAGCGGAGCGCATAATAGAGAACTCCCCTTGTAAAATCAACTACTAATATTAATTATTAATTATTAATAGTTCCTAGCTCTTGGCGAAGATAAACACTTGCGCCTAACAAGCCTGGATTGTCATGTGTTATTAAATATGTTGGAATTGATGACAGGTAACCTTTAAAGCGACCTTTTTCTTCAAAGAAACTTCTGAAATCGCTAGATTTAAAGAAGTCGATAAAGCGAGGTACGACACCTCCGGCAATATAAACACCACCTGTACAAGCTAGGTTCAATGCAAGATTACCAGCAAACCCCCCCATTACCTGACAGAATACTGCTAAGCTTCGCAGTGCTAATTCACAGCTATTATCTAAAGCAGCTTGAGATACTTGCTTAGGTTCATGGAACTCTGGTTGCTTGCCTTCTAATCGGCAAAGGCTGTGGTATAAATTAACTAAGCCTTGTCCTGACAAAATACGCTCAGCAGAAACATGACCAAACTGCTCTTGTAATAATAATAAAATATCAGCCTGTTCACGGGTATTAGGTGCAAAACTAACGTGTCCACCCTCACCATCTAAACTTATCCATTTACCAGCAGATTTTACAATGTGTGAAACACCTAATCCGGTTCCAGGACCAAAGACTGCAGTTACGCCATCGGTTTGTGGCTCACCAGCACCGATTTGGATTTTTTCTTCTTGAGATACAAACGGTACTGCTAATGAGATAGCGGTGTAATCATTAATCACATATAAAGATTCTAACTTAAGCTTTTTCTTTAATGCTTCTTTAGAAAACTCCCAGCTTAAATTGGTCATCATTACATGATCATCTTCAACAGGGCAGGCGATGCCAACACAAAGGTGTTTAACCTCATCCTGCAGTGTCGAAAAATATTGAACGAGTGCTGCATCAAGAGTTATAAATTCCGCACAAGGAAATTCCCTTAATTTACTCAATTCACCTGTTTCAACGTTACAAACAGAAAGTCGGATATTTGTACCACCAACATCGGCAACAACAGATAACATATTTTTTCTCCTAGAATGATTAAAAGTAAAGCATAAATTCTACAGACCACCCTCTCACTTTTGTAATAAAACAACGTCAAACTTGATCTAAAACAGCTTTATTCTGTAATAAAATGACATCAGAAAACAGCTTATTTATAATAATGCACAGTTTCGGGAGTTTGTATGTCTGTTTTTTTCAGTTTAGGGGCTAAGTCACTTCAAGATAGAGTAACGTAAGCTAACTATCAAGAGCAAATTCCTACAAGTTCAAGAGTTTAACTTAAAATAAAAAATTACAGTGGAACGTTATGAATACTTTAGAGTTAATTCAAAAAAATCTAGATACTTTTAGCAAATCAGAGCGAAAAGTTGCTGAAGTGATCATTGCATCACCACAAGTTGCCATTCATTCAAGCATTGCAACACTTGCAAAAATGGCCCAGGTCAGTGAGCCAACAGTAAACCGTTTTTGTCGACGACTCGATACAAAAGGTTTTCCAGATTTCAAGCTACACCTTGCGCAAAGCCTCGCACATGGTACCCCTTATGTGAATCGTAACGTCAATGAAGATGACGGACCAAGTGCCTACACTGCAAAAATATTCGAATCAACCATGGCCTGCTTAGATGTTGCTAAAAACACGTTAGATACATCGTTAATTAATCGAGCGGTTGATGTATTAACACAAGCAAACAAAATTTCATTCTTTGGTTTAGGTGCATCCTCTTCAGTTGCACATGATGCTTTAAATAAATTTTTCCGCTTTAATATCCCCGTTTCCTGCTTTGATGATATTGTGATGCAGAAGATGAGTTGCATAAATAGCAGTGAAGGTGATGTTATTGTACTAATATCGCATACGGGTCGTACTAAAGCACTCGTCGAAGTTGCCCAGCTTGCACGTGAAAACGATGCTTTTGTTATTGCATTAACCTCCTATGATTCACCACTTGCACTGCAAAGTAATTTAGTGCTTTCAATGAGTGTGCCGGAAGATACTGATATTTATATGCCAATGGCGTCTCGGATTGCACAACTGGTGCTGATCGATGTATTAGCAACGGGGTTTACACTACGACGGGGCCCCAAATTTAGAGATAATTTAAAACGTGTAAAAGATGGAATCAAAGATTCCCGTTTTGACAAATTTGACTCTAACGCCTAAAAATCTTTATTTTCAGCAATAATCGAGTATTGTTGCAAAGTAGCTACTAACATTTACAGGAGAATATAATGACAAGACGTACTAAAATCGTTACTACATTAGGTCCGGCAACTGACAGAGATAATAATCTAGAAAAAATTATTGAAGCTGGTGCAAATATGGTGCGCATGAATTTCTCTCATGGAGAAGCCATTGATCATGTGAGACGCGCTAATGAAGTACGTGAAATCGCTGCTCGTTTAGGCAAAGAAGTTGCCATTATGGGGGATTTACAAGGTCCTAAAATTCGAGTTTCTACATTTAAAGATAATAAAATTCAATTGGCTGTAGGTGATAAATTCACCTTAGACAGTGACATTGAAAAAGGTCAGGGTAACCAGCAGGCAGTTGGTCTTGATTACAAAACCTTGCCACAAGAAGTTGTAGCGGGCGATCTATTATTACTTGATGATGGCCGCGTGCAGCTTCAAGTCGAACAAGTAACGGGTAACAAAGTAGAAACAGTTGTGATCATTGGTGGCCCATTATCAAATAATAAAGGTATCAATAAACAAGGTGGTGGTTTATCCGCCCCAGCACTGACAGATAAAGATAAAAAAGACATTCTTACAGCGGCTCAAATTGGCTGTGATTATTTAGCGGTTTCTTTCCCACGCAGTGGTGACGATATTCATTATGCCCGTAAACTGGCTTTAGCTGCTGGCTGTCATGCAAAAATTGTCGCAAAAGTAGAACGTGCTGAAGCGGTTGAAACTCAGGAAGCTTTGGAAGATATCGTTCTTGCATCCGATGTTGTGATGGTTGCCCGCGGTGATTTAGGTGTTGAAATCGGCGATGCCCGCTTAGTCGGCGTACAAAAGAACATGATCCGTACAACTCGTCGATTAAACCGTGTGGTTATTACAGCAACACAAATGATGGAATCAATGATCAGTGCACCTATGCCAACGCGTGCAGAAGTAATGGATGTCGCCAATGCAGTACTTGACGGTACAGATGCGGTCATGCTTTCAGGAGAAACCGCTGCTGGTGATTATCCGGTTGAAACTGTAAAAGCGATGAGCGAAGTTTGTCTTGGTGCAGAAAAACACCCGAGCATTAATGTTTCTAATAACCGTATCAATTATACATTTGACGATCCGGGTGAAGCGTTAGCAATGACAACGATGTTTGCCGCTAACCATACCAATGGCGTTAAAGCGATTGTAGCCTTGACAGAATCAGGATCGACACCTTTGTTGATGTCCCGTTTAAGCTCTGGTTTACCTATCTACGCACTTTCAAGTAATCCGCAAACGTTAAATTATTGTGCGCTATACCGCGGTGTAACGCCTGTTAAATTCAGCTCAACAACTAGCGACAGTGTTGAATTTATAAGCAATGCACTACAGACACTCAAAGAAGCAGAGTTCTTACAAGAAGGTGATTTAATCCTGCTCACCCATGGTGATGACAATTATGCAGGATCAACAAATACCTGTAAGATTGTTAAAGTTTAAATTGTATTAAACAGCAAAAAGCCTCTCAATTGAG
>NZ_CEZLMY010000229.1:0-4556 GCF_983033635.1 Psychromonas sp.
GTATAGAGCAGCCGAGGGGGCGGGGTTTGTTTTTCTGCTACGGCATTACGGGTAACATTGGCTATCTCAAAAAACTCTTCCTGGCTAATATCTCGTCCGCCCAGTCCACCGATAAAACTCAGCAATTGTGGCGGTGCGAGAGGGTGGCCATAGAGTGCGCCCGCCAGTTCAGAATGCAGCACCCCCCCCATGCCCATTGATATATTCTGATCGATCACCGCAACACCGGATTTACCTGCCAGTAAATTGCGCAACAGCTCTGCCGGGAAGGGACGGTACAGGTGAGGCCGCAACAATCCAATCTTGTTACCGGCTTTGCGCATCTGGTCAACTGCAGCTTTGGCCTTGGTGGCAAAGGAGCCGAGCATAACCAATACGATATCGGCATCATCACATTGGTAAGCTTCAATCGCTGAATATTGACGGCCAAAGTGTTCGGCGAATTCGACAGATAATTCATCGTAAACAGCAATACCATTTTGTGCTGCGAGATGTGTTTGATAACGAAAATAGGAATAGGGGGCTCCGCCCAATACAGCTACTGCCTGGCTTCTCGGTGAGCCGGCACGAAAGCGCATATTTTGCGGATCAAAATCTCTAACAAATTGCTTAGCAGCTTTAGCATCCGGAATAGCCACCGGTTCGCGGGTAAAAGATAGATAAAAACCGTCCATATTGACTATCACCGGCAGGCGTATACGTTGATCTTCAGCCAGACGGAAGGCTATCAATGTGCTGTCGAGCACTTCCTGGCAGGTTGAACAATGAATCTGCAGAAAGCCGCAATCCCGGGCTGCCATGATATCGTTATGGTCCGGCTCCAGAGTGATCGGCGAGGCCAGACCGCGAGAAACATTTACCAGCACAAAGGGCGCTCGCCAGCCGCTCACTGTGTACAACATCTCCATGCCATAGAGCAGCCCCTGGCTTGAAGTAGCGCTGAAAGCTCGAATTCCAGTGGTTGCAGCAGCAGCTGCTGCGGTCACCATGGAATGTTCAGATTCCAGAGTGACCATACGCGCATCCATTTCTCCCTGGTCAATCCAGCTGGCAATTTTCTCGATGATTTCGGTTTGCGGCGTGATTGGAAAGGCGGGAATATAATCAGCTGCTGCCAGTCGAGCTCCCCAGGCCGCAGCCGCATTTCCGGTCAACAAGCTGCGTTTCATGATGATTTCTCCTGTTGCTGGGCCTGCTGTTCCGGAACAGCCTCAATAGCGTGTGCGCGGCATTGCGCCACACATATCATGCAGCCCTTGCAATGGTCATAATCAATTACCGGGGTTTTTCCGTTAACGGCGATGGCGCCATCCGGACAAAAGGTGCTGCATATCCACCAGCAGTCTTTGCATCGCTGGTAATCAATCACCGGCCGCAGGGTACGCCACAGACCGGTTCTTACTTCTACACTGTTTGCCGAGGCATGTATGTCCGGTGCCGAAATGCGGGCATTCTCAAATGGTAGATCTATCCACGCTGGTTTGCTGTAGTCATTGGCATTGGTTTGTGCCCCTGTCTGCACACAACCCTTATATGCCTGCATACTGTCATAGGCATCTAGCGCTCTGCCAAGGTTTTTCTCGATAACTGCATTGCCCAGCTCTGCCAGTTCTTCTTTGATGGCTTGCTGTAATGCGTCTCGCGAAATACTGCCCAGTAAACACGCAGCGGCACCGGTACAGGTTGCACCAATAAAACGCAGCTCAGCCCGATCTTCTGCTTCGGCTGGTAAAGTGAGTATTTCACAGGAAAGATTCAGCCGCTGTTTCCAGGTTTCTGCGTTTTGATCGCTATTAATCAACAACACCGAGTGCTGATCCACCCCCGTCAGTACACCGGCAGCAGGTACGGGTATCAGGCTGTCATCAGCCACAATAATAAGATCCGGTTGGATAATAACGCCACGTTCATTTATCGGCTGATTATTGACCCGTACATAGGCGAATATTGGCGCACCACGCCGTTCAGCGCTATATCGGGGGGCATCCTGAACCTCGTAGCCTTCCAGAAAAAAGGCGGTGCCCAGAATACGGCTGGCGGTTTTCATACCTTGACCACCGCGACCGTGAAAACGTATACGGTACATGGCAACTCCTTCCTGCATCAGAACCTGACACCTCGGTTCGCAAAACGGCTAAATGAAATTCGGTCCACATGAAAACAGAGAAAAACGCCGTAAACTCATCGCTTTTTTCAACCGCTTAACAGCCATTTCCATGGCTGCTTCACGAGGTGATATTTGTTTATGTTTAACAGCTTCCAGCACCTGCTCTGTGTTGTAGCGCAGTTTTTCTTCAATACTCGCCAGGGCAGCGGCCTGGCTGCCTCCTTCATATTCCATCGCGGCGCAGATCACGCCGCCGGCATTGGCAATAAAGTCGGGCACACAGAGTACCCCCTTGTCATGGAGAATTTTCTCAGCCCCATGGGTAAAGGGGATATTGGCACCTTGCACTACCAATTTGGTATTGAGTCGGCTAACGTTATCTTCATGGATAACATCCGGGCGTGCTGCAGGAATCCAGATATCACATGGCACATCAATTACATCATCACTGCTCATTTTCTTTGCATCAAGGTAATCAGTGACGCACTTACCTTCGGATTTCAGGGCTATTAATTGTTCAACATCCAGTCCGTGCGGGTTGTGAATGGCACCGAGGGAGTCTGCAACAGCCACCAGCACAGCACCTTTTTGTGTCAGGTATCGGGCTGCATGTTTACCGACTGCGCCAAAGCCCTGTACAACCAGTCTTGCGCCTTTTAACTGAAAATCACAATAGTTTAGTGCGACATCCACTACATGGCTCAGACCAAAACCGGTGGCACCAATTTCATCCAGTGGGATGCCGCCAAGTTCACGGGGCAGTCCAACCACGCGTCCGATTTCATCTCTTATCCAGGCCATGCATTCTTCATCGGTTCCCATGTCGGGGCCAAAAATATAGGTGTTTTCATTGCGTAATACGTTGGCGAGGGCGCGGATCAGTTTTTCTTTTTCGATTTTCGGCATTTTGGGATCACCGTAGAGCACGGCTTTACCACCGCCATAAGCCAGACCGGCTGCTGAATTTTTCAAAGTCATGGCACGTGCCAGTCGCATACACTCTTCAGTACTGACATCAGTAGCCATTCGTACGCCACCAATCGAGGGCCCTTTAGCAATGTTATCCACCACAAGCACTGCCTTAAGATTTACAGAGGGTTCATAAACATGTATTACTTTCAAAGGACCCAGTTCATCGGCAAATGTGAAGATATCTTTCATCCTTTTCCCCCGATTAATTATTTATCTGTTTTTTAAATTAAGGGTGATTAAGATCACTATTAGCTGTAGATAAATTAAGTGTATGCACTGAATCAGCTTATGTCTAATGAGGTTAAGTGATTCAGGCAGAGTAACCTCATGAATAGTAAAAACATTGTTCCTGAGTAATACCAATTCCATTAATTGGGTAATCTATTTAGGCGTAGGGAAAATGGATGAAAGCAAGGCATTGATTGCAGTAACTAGTTGTTCTAATTGCAAAATCAATAACGAAGCTAGCATTCATTTTAACAAGCATAAATGAATAGAAAATTAGTGGATTTGGTATAAAGATTTCCAGCTGAAATCATCAGCTACTCAGTGGTGTGGGACGGCATTTGTGGAAATTTGCTTTATCTCGAAATCAAAAGAAAACACAGGTCTACTAAAAATTGCAGTATCTAAGAGAATGAGCGTTTATCTAATCAAGTTGTGGTGGTGCTCGATTTTGGGAGTAAAGCAAGAGCTACTTTTTTAGATTTTTCATGCAAATGAATAAGGATTTTCTTGATAACGGCTGGATCTTAAATGCAGGAAATTAGTTTCATCATATTGCCACATTGATTACAGATTTTAATATCAATAGCAAAAAACGCTTTAATATTTATGCCCGGTCATCGCTTTAGGGCGTTTTTGAGCGTAGATTTTTCAGATCAGTTGAACCTAGCAGATTAAATAGTCAGGTCTAATATTAGTCTGTACAGCTTATCGTATTTAACGTCGTTCACAAGTCGTGCAACCGCGACACGCAGAGCGGCTATGTTTATCTAAGCGTCCGCGTTGAATTTTACAATAGGCTTTTTTTAACGCACGTCGTCCCGAAAACCAATCGTCAGCACGCCCGAGTATTAAATTACCCTTAAACCGTTTAGTTAATTCCTTACCATATTGTTCAATAAAAGAACTATCGAAGCTGATTTCAAAATAGATTAATGCTTGTTCAATCGTTGTAAAACTGTCAAGTTTATTTTGTAAGCTATTTTTATGACAACTTTGAACCACCAGTCGAGTCTCACTGAATTGGGTAGGGGGGTAGTAGCATAACGCAATCACAAATAAGAGTCTTGATTTGTGCGTTTATATTTGTTTTAAATCCATTTGCGAGCGTTGTGCAAGATTTGATAGCTTCATTGCGAGTGGACCTTTGTGTACGCTTTCAGAAAAAGCCAGCTTAAATTCTGGCTCAAAAATGCCTCAAAGCCTGTTAGTGATGTCGTTCTACTTATCCAAAGTACATGGAACGAGTGTT
>NZ_CEZLMY010000230.1:0-4527 GCF_983033635.1 Psychromonas sp.
GGAGAAAAAGAAAATATTGTTCAATAAATGAATTGGATCGTCTATTTTCTTTGCTCCATATAACTCGCTATTCACTCCTATTTACCGCTAGGCGCTTGCATTGCTTTTGCTACGCTTTCACAGATGGTATCCCGGATCCATTTATGTCCAGGTTCATCGTTATTGCGTTTGTGCCATAACAGCACATAAGCGAGTGGTGAAAACTCAATCGGCAGAGGCAACTGTACTAACGGATAGAGTTTCTGGGCATGCGCTACAAAACCGGATGGCAGGGTGAAAATAAGATCGCTGTTTGCACAGACGCTGGTGGCACCGTAGAAATCTGGCAGGGTGCTGCTAATACGGCGATGTTTACCTGATTCTGCTAAAAGGTAATCTAATGCCCACCAATCATTACCTTCACAACGCACTTGTACATGCGACATCTGCAGATACGTATCTAAATTCCAACTGCCGTTCTTTAGTGTGGCAAGCACCGGGTGATTTTTGCGTACTAAACAGATCTGCTGATCGGTAAACAGGGTAGTTTGCATAATACCTTCGGGAAGATTATTAAGTCTGTAATCAGATATGGGATGAAGATCCCGAGCGGTAATGCCGAAATCAACTTGTCCCTGTTGCAGATCCTGCATCGATTTTCCTGTCCAGTCATAAATATCTAAGGTTATTTGCGGCGCCTGGCTGAGCAGCGGGCCAATATAAGAGGGCAGTGAGGTTTCATAGGCACTTTCTACCATCGCAAAAGAGAATTGGCGATGGCTGGTCGCGGGGGTAAAGCCCGGTGGCAGGGTAACTTGATATAAACCCTGTAAAAGAGCCGGCAGCTGCAATTTTAACTGCAAGGCATGTGAGGTGGGCTTTAGACCATGAGCACTGCGTAAAAAAAGCGGATCATCCAGGGTATCGCGAAGTCGGTTAAGACTCTTACTCAATGCTGACTGGCTGAGATGCAGGCGACTGGCTGCTCGGGTAACACTCTCTTCTTCGAGTAATATTTGCAGGATAACTAATAGATTAAGATCAACTCTGGCAAGATTATCAAGATTCATAGATATTCCTTAAAGGAAATTAAGTTTGGAAATTATGCCATTATGATTCATATCTCATACTGCGTAAACTGCATCTGTTCGATAACCTAAGGTTTTGGTTATCATTATCTAAGTCGAGGAAAGTAATGCGCCGAAATATATTACCTGTACTGATGGCTATGGTGGTTTTAAGCCCCCTTGCTATTGATATCTATTTACCTTCTATGCCTGTTATGGCTACTGAATTTAATGTTTCATCCAGTGAAGTACAGTCTACTTTAGTACTGTTTTTATTTGCGATGGGAATCGGGCAAATATTGATTGGCCCGCTTGCGGATCGTTTTGGACGCCGTCCGATCGCCATTGCCGGTATCGTATTTTATGGCCTTAGTAGCTTACTAGGCGCTATGGCGGTGGAGTTTGAATGGTTACAAATAGCACGAGTACTGCAGGGGATTGCCGCCTGTGCGACTTCTATTGTGGTATTCAGTGCGGTGCGTGACAGTTTCAACAGCCAGCAAAGCGCGCATTATTACAGTTATCTGAATGGGGTTATCTGCGTTATTCCGGCGCTGGCTCCGACCTTAGGCGGATTACTTGCGCTGCAGTTCGGCTGGCGTGCAACTTTTATATTTATGGCCCTGTTTGCGATATTTGTACTGCTGTTCGTATTATACAGGCTTCCTGAAACACGCCCGGAAAATACCGATACCAGCGGGCGCCTGTATCATTGGGAACGCTTTAAACCAGTTCTGCGGGAGCCGCATTTTATGTTCTATGCTTTTGCCTGCATGGCCGGCATGGCATCTATTTTAACCTACGTATCTTATGCGCCTGATTGGCTGATAAGACACCTAGGCGTTTCTGAACTGGGCTTCAGCGCCTTATTCGGCCTGAATGCGGCGGTTAATATTGTCGCCTGCTTCTGCGCACCTATGGTGATTAAACGATTTGGTAATCGCCCTACGGTTATCATTGCCTTATCCACACTAGTCGCTTCAGCGATACTGCAGCTCGTTGCCCAGCAATGGGGACCGGGCAACGGTTTGCCGGCCGCATTTAGCTTTATGTTACCTATGATGCTGCTATGTATCGGTTTTGCACTATTGCTTGGACCGGCCACCAGTATGGCACTGTCTGCATTTGGCGAGCGCGCCGGTACGGCTTCAGCAATGCTCGGCTGTATTCAGATGAGCGGCGCCGCGCTGCTTGCCGGCCTGATCCAGCAGACAGGCTTAAGCGCACCCTACGCGGTGATAGTACTGATGGGCGGTTTAGCAATAAGTTTGTTATTGATGATGCTAATGCCGCGTTTTAATCACTGGCATCTAGAGCAGTTAGGATATTAAAAAAAACCTCTATCAAGAATTTTGAAGTCGGCAATTAGTCGACTTTGCAAACGCCTGCAAACTGAGCATGGAAGCGCTCTCTGTCATTTATCAAACTTAAAGGTTTGTTGTTTTCGTTGAAATAACGCAAATAAGCAATAAATTACTCGTATTATTAAATCAGGCTGATTTATTAGCAACAATTCAAATTGTTGCTTGTTTTCTATTGGTTACTCTTTAAATTGCTTTATTATCATTAAATCAAAAATGTGAGATTTTCAAGGGAAAGGAGATAAATGAATTTATTCACTCGCAAACGAAATAAAAATGCTGAGTCAACGGTCTTTTTAGATATGAACAGAAAACAGAAACGTTATGAAGCACTTGTCCATGTCTATAGTCCTGATCTTTATCGTTATGCATATTGGATTTGCCATGATCCGGATATTGCCCAGGATTTAGTGCAAGAAACTTGTTTAAGAGCATGGAAAAGCCTGGACAGTTTATTAGATGATAAATCAGCCAAAGGTTGGTTGTTTACTATATTGCGCCGTGAAAATGCACGGCGCTTTGAACGAAAACAATTACCTATGGTTGATATTGATGATCATGAAGTTGCGGGGCAATACGATTCAAGCAAAGAGATGGAAAATGAGTTTTTAAGACGAAAAATATCGGCTTTGCCAAGTGAATATAAAGAGCCGTTATTGATGCAGCTTATTGCCGGTTTCACAGCCGAAGAGATTGCAATACAGTTAGATTTAAATAAAAACACCGTATTAACACGTCTTTTTAGGGCAAAGAACTTATTGAAGTCATCATTGACATCCGTCACTAAAGAAAATGGGGAAGCACATGGATGATATCTTATTTCGTCATACTGCAATTGCGACACCGAATGATAAAGGTGATGATTTTTTGCAAAGGCAGGCTGAGGCTGAGCAGGATAAAGCACTGGTAAATGAAGCTAAGCAGTTTGATTTAGATCTGCAGTCGGTATTAAAAGTGGACTTACCAGAAGATTTAGCAGAAAAAATACTACTAGAGCAAAGCTTTGCAGTTGAGAATAAAAAAACACTAAATAATCGCTGGCATATGGCGATCGCAGCTTCAATTGCATTTATTATCGGTATTAGTTTACCACTGTTAAATAATCTTAATTCTTTGCCATTAGATATTGGCACGGTTGCAATGCAACATGTGCAACAAGAATATTATTTTACTGCCAAAATAGATGAGCAAGCTAGCCGAACAGCGGTTAATGCCAAGCTTGCAAGTTACGGAGGTAAGGTGCAGGGCGATTTGGGGAATGTATTTTTTGTAAATTACTGTAGTTTTGAAGGAACTCCCGCCTTGCATATGATTATGCAGGGAGAAAAAGGGCGTATTACGGTCTTTGTTGTACCTGATGATGCTGGATTTATTGAAACGCCAGTTTTTAATAATCAGCATTTAAAAGGACTAACTGAAAAAATGGGTAATGCCAATGTGGTTATTGTCGGAGAAAAAGATGAGCCACTTGAAAAAATGCATTTAAAATTACAAAAAAATATTCAATGGAATATTTAGAAAACCTTGAATCTACTCTTTAAATAAATCAAAAACGTGCTCTTTTGTGATTGGTTGCTTGAATTATCAGCAACCAATTATTTTATACGCCTTTTTTGTTGACAGAAAGAAATGCAAAAAATATACTGCGCCCGTCTTCAACACTTCTGTATTAAATTAAGTGTTAAATATATTTTTCTTTTAGCTTGTTTAGCCGGCAAGAAAAATAAATGACAATTCCTCTTTAGCTCAGTTTGTAGAGCAGTAGAGGCTCTGTTAATCCATTACGCGGATTAACAGTAAAAGAACAATTCCTCTTTAGCTCAGTTGGTAGAGCAACGGACTGTTAATCCGTGTGTCGCTGGTTCAAGCCCAGCAAGAGGAGCCACTTTCTTTCAGTTTTGACTTTTTTCTATTAGATAAGTCGAGATTGAAAAGTGTGAAAGCACTATAAACAGTTTTAATAATAAAAATAATAACTTCTCTTTAGCTCAATTAGTAGAGTACGGGAATGAATGATAATCCGTGATACGGAACAATCATAAAAGAATAAAATTTAGAAAAGAATAATTCCTCTTTAGCTCAGTTGGTAGAGCAACGGACTGTTAATCCGTGTGTCGCTG
>NZ_CEZLMY010000231.1:0-4496 GCF_983033635.1 Psychromonas sp.
TATATCAAATATTTATTTCCATACGTTGATTTATAAAATATCATTAATTCATATATGTAAATAACAGAGTCTGTGGCGTAATATATTTACAGGAAAGAGCTGTATTCACCATCCTTTGCTTGTGTGCACGAATTTTCTTGCACCATAAAATATACATAGCTGTAATTTAACGATAATAAGAATCAAACTAAGGAACTAACTTAAATGACAAAAAGCAAACCTTCATGGATGCTGGTGGCGGCATTATCCTGCCTGTGCATATCGGGAAAACCGGTTATGGCCACGCCTGTTGCATGGGATCATGAGCAGCAAGTCTGGCTCACTCAGCAGTCAGATCATTTTACAATCAGTTTTGTCGATGGTCATCAGCTAAATGCAGCTCGAGCATTGGATATTGCCGAGCAGGTGCACAATGAACTACTGCCATTTTTTAAAAGTGCCCCACAGCAACGCACTGAAATCGTGCTGGTTGATGATTATGATTTTTCCAACGGTTGGGCGACACCGCTCCCTTTTGCGCAGATCCGTTTGATTATGAGTCAGCCAGAAGATATCAGTAGCTTAGCTGGTAATGACGAATGGCTGCATCTGTTAATTCGCCACGAATACACTCATATTATGCATATGGAACTGGCCGGAGGCGCGGTCAGCGCGCTGCGTCACGTGTTTGGGCGAAATATGTTTCTATTTCCGCATGCTTTGACGCCGTCTATGCTGCTCGAAGGACTGGCTGTTTATCTGGAAACGAATAAAGAATTAGGTTACGGCCGTTTGCAGGGCTCTAACTATGCGATGCAAATGCGTATGCAGGTATCTGGCGGAGAACTGAAAGATCTGCAACAGGTGGCAGTAGCATCCCGCGAATGGCCGCTTGGTTCCCCTTATCTTTATGGTGCTTATTTTATTGAGTATCTTGTCGATACTTATGGCTCCGATAAAGTACAGCTGTTTTTGCAGAATTACAGTCGTAAACTTTTACCTTACTTTTTACTTAATAACTCAGCTAAGCAAGCCTTCGGTAAAGACTTTTTTATATTGTGGGATGATTATCAGAGCTATTTAACAACACGTTTTGACAGTGAAATAGCCCCCCTTAAACAGCAGGCCGTGGTGGGGAACGATTTAGACAAAAATCTGTTTCTGCAAGTAACGGCAGCTGGTAATGACGGTTTACTGGTTAACCGCAACAATGGCGAAGACCGGCCGGTCCTTGCGCAGCTTTATATTGAAGAGAATAATAATGCAGTCTGGCAGCAGGTTGTCAGCAGCAAGGGGGTAAGCGCACTTTCAGAGCATCCGGATGCGGGTCTGGCTGCTTCCCGGCAGATAAGTTATGCCGATGGACGCGTATTAAACGATCTGTTTATATTTCAAAATGGCGACTGGACCCGCTTAACTGAGCGTCAGCGTTTTAGTAAAGTGCGTTGGATGGTAAATGGCAAACAATTACTTGCCAGCCGCAAAGTTGATGGTCTGAGTGCACTGTGGCTGATTGGTACGCAAGCTGGCGATGCGCAACAACGGATTTGGCAGGGGGAACAAGGCGTGGTTATTGGCGCATTCAATCTCTCGCCAGCAGGTGATTATCTGGTCGCCTCGCTTAAACGTCCGCAGCAGGGCTGGAATTTAGAACGATTATCTCTTAATAGCTCCGATATCAATTACCTGCAATGGCAGGCACTTACCGACAGTAAAGCGGTAGAAAACAGTCCTGTGATTTTAGCGGACGGACGGATCCTATTCAGTGCTGATTACGATGGTGTTTATAATATTTTTGTTTTGGATCAACATAGTCGAGAGGTAACACAGTGGACGCGCGAAATTGGCGGTGCTTTCCAGCCACAGTGGCAGGATGGTTTGGGTCTGGTTTATCAGGCGTATGCCAGCGACGGATATATTTTACGTAATATCGAGCAACCAAAGCCGTTATCTGTTTTTGCTGTGGACAGTCATCAGGGACGTTATGATTATCCTGACGCCGTGGCTGAAAAGACCCGCAAATCAGAGACAACAGAATATAGCCCTTGGTCAACATTACGGCCGCGTACCTGGCTTCCTATTCTGGGGTTTGACGATACCAGCAGTAGAGCCGGAATTATCTTTCACGGTTCAGATGCATTGGGACGTCATAATTACCAGATAGCAGCTGATTGGGATTTTAAAAACTCTTTTGCTAATTATAACCTGAACTATCAGTATGATAATCGTTGGTTAGTGAGTGCGCAGCGGTCGCACAGCTTTGAAACATTCACGGAAAATGGCTTAGAAGATTATCGTATCACCCGGGATGATCAATTTACTGTGCAGCGCAATAATATGTTTGCGTTATGGGAAGACAATCTTAGATTTCATGCAGGTATGGTCTTGGATAAAGAGAGCTTAGTTTCACAACCTGACTTCAGTAATATTGGTCAATTCCGAGCCACCAATGAGACACTGGCGGGCTTAGCAATGACCTTTGATAACCGCGAATGGTACTTAAATGTACCCGGTACTGGCTGGGGAAACTATCTAGATCTGGTGGTTGAAAGCAATGAACTCTTTAACACTGATTACAGCGGTCAGAAATATCAGGCGCAGTGGTTGGGAACGTTAGATCTGCTCGGCCGAACCACTCTTACTGCGCGACTGGGTTTTGGTTATGCCGATAGCGGTGCAAAAGCCTTTAAACTGGGTGGGCATGATCTTGCAGAGGAAGCTATCTTGTTTGGTCGCGATAGCCAGGCCTTAAGGGGTTATGACGAATCAGTGCAGCGAGGTCACCGTTATGCAACGCAACGTCTGCAACTCAGCAGTTGGCTGAGGCGTGTAGAGCGAAACTGGTCGTTGTATCCTGTTGGTTTAGGTGATATTTCTGGGGCGCTTTTTGTTGATTCTGGTGCAAGCTGGGATACGGGGCAAGATGTAAACCAACTCACCGGTATTGGTGGCGAGCTGACAACAGAGCTCAAGTTAGGATATAACATAACGTTACCTGTTACGCTTGGTCTTGCTAAAGGACTGGACAGTGAATATGGAGAGTATAAGGGTTACCTGCGATTGCAGATGGGGCTCTAATAAGTCGCCACTTAAGAAAGCCAAAACGATTGTAAGATTGATCCGCTAGGCAATGCCGAGCGGATAATTTTGCATTCTAAACTTTCGCCAGATTTGTCCCGATTTTAAGCGGAAAGAATATATTATAAGGAAAACATTGTGTTTAAATTTATCGTAGCCGTACTAATTATTTTTTCATCCGTTATTCAAGCTAATGAAAGCGAGGTTTTATCTGTTGATCGTTCAGTTTCGAGAAACATAAAATTGTCTTTTCCAAATGATCGAAATATCACACCTAAGCTTAGTGACTTCGAGATAAATAATTACGTGCTTATGAGCAATGAGGAGGGGGAACGTTGGGCTGTAATTACGATAACAAATTTATCATCTGGTAACCGCATGCTAGAGGAACAACACTTGCTCGCTTTATTCGCTAACGGTGATCGCAGAAGCCCTTTAGAATATAAATTACGTTTTGCTGGAAATGAAACACAGTCATTTACGGTTTCATTCGGTGAGAGTAAATTTCCAATTTTATTAATATATTCAAGCAATGAAAGATAAAACAGTATGCGAAATGTAATGCGGGCTAATATTCGATTTTGTAGCTGACAGCTATTGTTCGCTAGGCAATGCCTAGCGAACAATATTTAAGGAAAGATCTTGATAACTTTGCTGTTAAACAGCACAAGAGATGGGTTTATTGTCTTTTTCTCGTTCGTTCTGTTTTGCTAATATCGAGATATATTCGCTGGTGTCTAATAAACGATTAGCAAAGCCCCATTCATTGTCACACCAAACTAACAGTTTAACTAAATGCCCGTCACTAACCCGCGTTTGCGTGCCGTCGATGATGCAGGAGCGAGGGTCATGATTAAAGTCTATTGATACCAAAGGTGCTTCGGTGTAACCCAAGATACCTTGTAATTTAGTTTGCGACGCCGCCTGAAGACAAGTGTTAATATCTTGGATAGTAACCTCTTTGCTGACGGTAATGCTTAAGTCCATAGCGGTAACGTTAATGGTCGGAACGCGCACGGCAATGGCTTCAAATTTATCTGCAAACTTAGGTAATATACGTTCAATACCAGCGGCTAGTTTAGTATCAACAGGAATAATTGATTGACTGGCTGCACGAGTGCGGCGCAGGTCTGAGTGGTAAGCATCAATAACGGGTTGGTCATTCATCGCTGAATGAATAGTGGTAATAGTGCCACATTTGATATCAAATGCAGTGTCAAGGGTATCGATCACCGGCACCATGCAATTGGTGGTGCAGGATGCTCCGGAAAGAAAAGTCTCAACGCCGGTTAGTTGCTTATGGTTAACACCATAAACCACAGTGGCTTGTACGTCTGAGCTGGCAGGATGAGAAAAAATAACTTTCTTGGCACCGGCAGCAAGATGCGCGTCAGCATCTGCCTTACTGCCATAAATGCCCGTACAATCAAGCACGATAT
>NZ_CEZLMY010000232.1:0-4398 GCF_983033635.1 Psychromonas sp.
TGTTATGCACTTGGGCACGTGATCTTAGAATCGTTGGCACCGGTATCGACATGAGTCAGTTGTTCTCCGAGCAAGCGAAACGTCGCGCTGAAGAACTCAATGTCGCCGACCGCGTCGAGTTCATCCACGGCGACGCTGCCGGCTACGTAGCCGATGAAAAGGTCGGTGTGGCAGCCTGTCTCGGTGCCACGTGGATCGGAGGGGGAGTCGCCGGCACCATCAAACTTCTGTCGCAGAGCCTCCGCCCCGGAGGGATTATACTCATCGGCGAGCCCTATTGGCTGAAGTTGCCGCCGACGGAAGAAGTTGCCAAGGGGTGTCTTGCCCACTCAATCTCCGACTTTCTCCTGCTCCCGGAACTGCTCGCGTCTTTCGCCGAGCTTAAGTACGACGTCGTGGAAATGGTTTTGGCAGACCAAAACGGCGGGGACAGATACGAGGCGGCCAAGTGGCTCACAATGCGCCGATGGCTCGAAGCGAATCCCGATGACGACTTCGCCAAAGAAGTTCGAGCCCAACTGACCTCGGAACCCGGACGCTACGCCGCGTACACGCGTGAGTACTTGGGCTGGGGTGTGTTCGCACTGATGGCGCGGTGATAAGGAGGTTTTTGGGTGAATCAGAACATGAGAAGGATCATGCCTAACAAGACGCATGGAGAGCTACAAAATGAACCGCGCGGACGCGAGCCATTTTGAGCCTCATGCGCGACGTTAATCGCCTTTAAAATTTAAGGTGTTATTTGCTGAATATTAGAAGCGTATTTTGTATGACGTGCTTTGTGAAATACTCGTAAAGTGTAGTCTTCACAGCTTTGTAAATACGCTCATTCAGCCGCAGCAAAGTTGATTCCGATAATAGCGTTTTAACTTTTATAAAAGCCAAAAGCTTAAAACACATTATCTGAGTTACCGGTAAAAACGGGCTTTATTTAAAGCGGTGTGTTTAGCAAAACCAAGAACGGTTAAATCAGCTCTGTAATTCTTAACCGCCGGGTGCATTGTTGTTTGCGGCGTTAGGCACACACTCAAATTCGTTTTAATTTGGAGAATCGCATGTCAGAGAAGAAGGGGAGCAAAGAGATAGCTCAAACAGTATCTCCTCGCCAATGGATCAGGTTAGTTGTCGTGTATCTCCTTATTCCAGTGATTTTATTGATATGCGGAGGGGACATCGGTTGGTGGCAGGCATGGGTCTATTCCCTATTAATCTTAGCCGCTGGTATAGGGGGGCGTATGTGGGCAGAGCAGCGACACCCTGGAATAACGGCTGAAAGACAAAGTAAAGAAAGTTTTCATAACGCAAAGGCTTGGGACAAAGTGCTTGCTCCTCTGATGGCGGTGAGTTTTGTGTTTCCTATGGTCATAGTAGCTGGGCTGGACCATCGCTATAATTGGTCTACCGAATTTCCTCTATGGATCAGTGTGGTAGGATTCATTTTTATCGTGTTCGGTTACGGCTTCGCCGCATGGGCATTGGCGGTGAACCGCTTCTTTTTCAGTGTGGTACGAATTCAGACGGACCGAGGTCATGTGGTGTGTGACAGTGGTCCGTACCGGTTTGTGAGGCATCCGGGTTATGCTGGTAATATTCTTCCACTATTCGGTATTGTTCTTGCTTTGAGCTCGGTATGGGCACTTATTCCTTCTGTGGCTGCATTGCTCATTACAGTGATTAGAACCGTACTTGAGGACCAGACTTTGCAGGAAGAGTTGCCGGGCTATCGGGACTATGCGCAACGCGTGCGCTATCGCTTAATTCCTGGGATATACTGAGAGGCATAAGTGGTGTGTGTCCAAGATCTGATATTGAGATCCAGCTGGGAGAGCTGCACTCTGCCTAACTAATAAGGATAGGTTGTGTGAGCAACGCGAACCACGACTTAATCCTATTGTTGGACAAGCCCGGGCGGTTATCTCTGCTATTTATAGTAAATATTTAAAACGAGAGTACGGTGGTTTAAGTCGCGGCTTACGAAGACTTTTTTCTGGGCGAGTGTTATTACAATCGCAGTTGTCACCATCTGCAATCTGTTGAATTAACACTGTTTTATCTTTTCATATATGCTCCTTTACTAATTGATGCCTATTTCGCCACAACTCCCTTTGCTAGATCACTTCCCTGTTTTATATCGTGTTGCCGTTGATGATAAGGCGCGTGCCAATACGTAATAAATACAGCTGCATTTCATTCTGACATTGCGGACAGCAGACGCTTTTTTTCTGTCTCACAGGTGTTGGTTTGAGTGTTACTTTTAGTATCAACTGTAAGCGTTTGAGTGTTGCTTTTGCATTACCATGCATAAAACCATAGTTACGTGCGCGTCGAAATCCTTTCGGTAATACATGCTGTAAAACCCGCCATAAAAAAGCTACCGCGGGCTCGGTGATGGTTTTGAATTGCTTACTGCGACTCTCTTTATAACGGAACGTGACTTGCCCGTTATCAAGGCGCAATATGTTTTGCTCGCTGATAACACTGCGGTATAGATAGCGTGCTAGGTAGGTTAAGGCAGCATCACCTCTGCCGACATATTCACAATCTGCATTCCAAGATGTAGGTGTCTTCGCTGGCAGGTAATAGCCTGCTTTACACATCAATTCGATAAATTTACCGCGAAAGACTTTGGCTAAATTATCTGCGACAAACAGGTACTTTCCAACTTTGCTCAACCACACCGTTTTGTTTTTATTTAGCGCTCCTGCGGGCACCACAAAATGTATATGAGGGTGATATATCAGGTTTCTAGCATGGGTATGTAACACCGCAATATAACCTGCATGCTCACCGAGTTTATTATCGCATTTAAAAAAGGCATTAAGGGTCGCTTTGGCTGCGATAAACAACGCTTGATAAGCCCATTTTTGATGGTCCCAAACAAAGGCACGGAGCTGTTCAGGCAAGGTAAAGCCGACAAGGTAATAATCGACGGGCAGCAATTTCTGGCACTGATTATCCAGCCAATCATTATTGGCGGTATGTTGACACGCGGGGCAATGTCGGTGTCCGCAGGAGGGAAATAAGGTGGTCGCGAGATGGCAATGGTCACAGTGATATAACATGGCGCCGGCCTGTGAGGTATGGCAGGCAATGATTTGCTTGAGGGCGTGTCGATGCGCGTTTTGCATCTTGTCGCTATATTTATTGAGTAGTGGCTGTTGATACTGTTTGGCAATAGAAGCGAGGCTAATCATGATCGCTCTCCCGCCAGTCAATGGATAATGAATCAATAATATCATTGAGCATTAATGCGCTGTTTTGTGCGGCCTCGCTGGTCATGCGCGTGTATATCGCGGTGGTTTTGGGATCTGCATGGCCAAGAAATGCCTGAATCGAACGCAGGCTGCAACCTCGTTCGAGCATATGGGTGGCGATGGAATGACGCAGAGTATGCACATGGACGTTTTTGCTGATGCCGCATTCTTTAGCCACAAGCTTAATAGTTTTCTGCACACCGCCTTTATCCATCACCATCACTTTACCCTCGCGAATATGCGGGGGCTTGCCGCCTGGGAAAATCAATGTTGGATGACGATGTGTTTTCCAATAAGCGCGAAGTGCCAGTAGCGTTGCTTGGGGTAAGGGGACAAAGCGGTCTTTTTTACTTTTGGTATAACGCAGATGTACTTGCATCAGATGACCATCTATATCGGCGATTGTCAGGTTGAGTGATTCACTTAAACGCAGCCCTAAGCTGTAAGTGGTGAGGTAATAAACCTGATACCTGAGCTGGCGAGTTGCATTGATAATGGCTTCAACTTCAGCAACGGAGAGTACATCTTGAATGGGTTGTTGTTTAGGTGGTTTAACGATATCAACCCATTGCCAAGGACGCTTAAGCACATGCTTGTAGAAAAACTGAATGGCGTTGCGTGCTATTTTTACGGCGCTCCAAGATTTATGCTCTACGAGGTGCAGAAAATAGATCTTTAGTTCTTCGCAGGAGAGGTGATCAGGACAGACATTGAAATATTCTGTGACTTGGCGAAGGCAACGGCTGTAACAGTCGATGGTTTTAGGGCTTTTCCCTTGTAAGATCAATTCGTTGATGTAAGCTTGATATAAATTATCAAAGCGAGTTTGTTCGAGTGGTTTCATAACAACCTCCAAATAAAGCCGTCAACATTGACGGTTCTTTATTTGTATACTCGATTGAGGTTATTTGTTTTTCTGCCGCAGAGCGGCTTCGTTCAACAAGTTGCTGCACTCAGACTCGATATAGTTGTCGCGGTTTTTGCTAAAAACAACAAACAGCAAAAATAGCACCAACTTACTCGCAGGAGAGCAAGGCGTTATGTGCCGTAATGGTAGCGTAGTTGCGCAATTAGAATTGTTTCATCTTGATGTTTGTAAACAATTCGATGCTCATCATTAATACGACGTGACCAATATCCAGAT
>NZ_CEZLMY010000233.1:0-4377 GCF_983033635.1 Psychromonas sp.
GTCGAAAATATTGACACGTTAACTGAAGTTACACAAGACGCGCAAAAGGCGATTAAAGAGAAAGATGAAAGTAAATTAAAAGCTATCAACTCGACTTTAGCTGCTATGAAAAATGAAATTAACGCTTTAAAAGATTAAATCTATCTTGATTCTTTAACAAAGATATTCAATAGAAAATGGATTTATAACCATGCCATTAAAGAAGATGGTGCTTTTAAAAATGAAGGTTTATTGCTTTTTATTGATGTAAATGACTGCAATTACCTTGCCGACAAATATGGGAACTTAATTGCAGATAATGTCATTCTCTATATATCAAAATTTTTAACGCACAAATTTAAAAATGAAAATATAGATTTTGATATTGCCAGATATAGTAATGATCAATTTGTACTTTTTATAAAAGAAGAAATTGTAGCAAATATTACATCTTTTCTAACAAATGTAAGGCTAGAGCTATCAAATACTACTCTAAAAAGTAAATCGGGATTAATGTTTAAAACAAACTTTAATTTTGGACTTGTACAATATACTGCAAGTGAATATTTTCAAAGTACTCTTGAAAAAGCAGCTGCACTATCAATCAAAGAAAAAGAAAGTGGAAAAAAGTAATTTAGCCATAGTCGAAATTGCAGGAGTACAGGGCGAATAAAAGGCCTTTACTCCTAGATTCGCGTCTTTTTCTTTCATCTCATCCAAAGCGGTAGCAGCACTACTTGAAAAGCTGTTTCTAAAGATGCTAATGATCTACATTACACTTCATTCTACAACCTTATTTAATAACGTCGCCATTTATGGACGGAGTATGGTGGCGCTTTTTGTGCTCTGCACAAAATGTGACAGCATACGAAGTTACGCAATATAGCCTTGTTAAACGCGGTTTATTTAGACGTTGCTGCTTTACTTAGCTTGCCAAGGACATCGGTGATTTTATTAATAACCTGTTCACAACCTTTGATGTTATGACGCTCTTTTAGGTATTCAGGGTTATTATAAGAAATCCACGCCTGACCATTTATATCTTCCCAGAACAGTGCTTTTTGAGGAAGGTCTATAGCGACTTTTTTTGAGCACTGCATTAGCGGAGTTCCAACCTTAGGATTACCAAAGATAACAACTTCGGTGGGAGCTAATTCAAGGTTAACACTGGAAGCATTTTTTCTATGATCTATTCTTGCAAAAATAGTGAGGCCTTTATTTTCTAATATTTTTTCAAAGCGATCAGCAGTTTCTTTAACCGTATGGTTACTCTCAATTGAAATCAAAGTTTCAGTTGCCAAAACAGAACTTGAGAAAACTAATGTAAAAATAGTACGCGAAATTATTTTTATCATAATGAAACCTTTCTGAATGTTGCAGAAATAAATAAAAAACGCTTAACGCTAGTATCTAGCGGCAGCCCACGCTGCCCCAACGAAGACAGTAATAATGCTGAAACATTGAGTGATTACTAGCCCATAATTAAGCTGTCCGCTGCATACTTTTATTAAGCTTTTTCTTATAATAACCTTAGCTCGGGATAATGAAAGCGCAATCCCCTTAATATCATGGAGTTAAATTTTTATAGCATAAAGTGTTGATAATTTGGTGTAGTTCAAGGCAAATCAGCGTAGCAATAGCTGGCTATTGGAGCTGATTTAACGCTGAAACAGGTGAAAGTAGCTGTACTGTATCGATTTGCTTATCCCGAGTTGAGGTTAGAATACGTTACACATCATCGAATTCTTTAGGGTAAACCACAACTCCCTCGGTTCTATCCAACTCTTTTTCTACAAGTTCAAGTGCCATAAAAGCCTCATTTGTGACTTCAAACGGACAATTAATCCCCCATCTTGAAGCTGGCTGGAACCCAAATCTAGGGTAAAAATCAACATGTCCCAGAACAATGACTGATTTATAACCTTGATTTTTTGCCATTGTTAATCCTTCTGTAACCATTTTGCTTCCAATCATCTTTCTTTGGAATTCAGGCAAAACCGACATGGGAGCAAGGGCTAATGTTTGGAACTCGGAATCATCTGATTTAATCTTGATTGGATAGAAAAGGATATGCCCTACTGTCTTAGCGTTATCTACATCGACTGCAACTAAAGATAAATTTGCATTAAAATCCGTTGTTTTCCGAAGGTTTATTATTAGGTTCCCTTCCTCGGGTTGTCCGAATGCTTGATCGTTAACCTCGGTGATTTTTTCGAAATCTTCTTTTCTTTCTGGTCTGATAACTATTTTCATTTTAAATCTCTTACCGGATATATGGTCCGGAGTAGAATGATTATTTGAAGCTTAACACCCGTATTGAGTTGGCTGATAATGTGTAGCGTAGCGAAACAGCGTCAATTGTATTTTGTCCCGCTTTAAGCGCTTATTATACCTTTTAGTCTGATAAGTAATATTCAACAGTTGATACCACTCGAACCTTTTTTATATGAGGATTATTTTTGTCTCGGGCACTTATGCTGAACTGCCCTTGCGAAGCGCTTTTTATTTTTCCCAGCTTGCTTTGAGAATCGCTAGCAAATTTTCCGGCCACTTCTCTAGCTTTTCTTGTGGCTTCTTCAATCATTTCAGGCTTGACTTCATTTAGCCTTGTGAAGATATACTCTGTCTGTGATTGATAGTTTCCACCAGTAAATACAATGCCTTGCTTTCCAAGCTCGGATAGAGAACTCATAACAGAACGTACAGTTTTAATGTTTTTTGTATAAACAGTTACAGTTTGAAAAGCCGTATAACGAAATTCAGGTTTAGCGTTGTTACCATATTGATGAGCCGATTTATCAGTTATGGCTGGGGATGCAAATGTCACCTCTTCGGTACTCACTCCATTATTACCAAGGAACGCCTTAATCCTTGAAGTGTTTTTTTCAATCGAGTTATATAGTGTCTCCAGATCATTACCGGTTGCGGTAAACTGAATAGGCCATATGACAATATCCGCATCATACTCACGTTCAGATAATCCTTTCACTGTCACACTTCGATCATACTGTTTATATTCAATTGCCGCTTTACCTAGCAGGTACCCCAGCGTTGACAATCCGATGAATATAAAAACTCCAAGTATGAACGCGCTCGTTTTGCTATTTTGTGGCACGAGAATCTCCTTTAGATATAGACATTATAATTCCCACTAAGTAGGTGGCCAAATTAACTATGCCATTTCACTATAATATAGCAAAGATAAACGCCAGGGCTTGTTCAACAATAGGATTAAGTCGTGGTTCGCGTTGCTCACACGACCTATCCTTATTAGTTATGTTTCTACTTTCTTAAGTACTCGAGCGGGATTTCCACCGATAACGACATTGTCAGAAAAGCTCTTGGTGACAACTGCTCCTGACGCAACAACAACATTGTCACCTAACGTAACTCCTGGATTAATTGTTGCGTGACCACCAATCCAACAGTTATCACCAATAACTATCGGCTTTGCAAATTCAACACTGCTGTTTCTCTCAATGGGATTAATTGGATGACAAGCAGTATAGATACCAACCTGTGGGCCGATAAAACAATTACTTCCGAATTTAACCTCAGCACAATCCAATATTACGCACCCGAAATTCACATAAAAATTATCGCCAACGGAGATGTTCTTCCCATAATCACAATTGAAACTCGGCTCTATTTTGATGCTTCCTTCAATACTCCCGAATAGTTCACAGAGAATGTCATTTCTCTCATCTTTCTGTGCTCTAGTCGTTTGATTGTATTTGAAAGTGAGGTTTCTGGCTTTTGAGCGCATCTCAGACAACATTTCATCACTAGGGTCGTAAATGTCGCCCGAAAGCATCTTATTCAGTTCACTCATTTTCGATTTCTCTTCCATTCTATCGGCTGAACCAGTGCGGAAACATAACGCAGCAAACACTGGCGCGTAGGTTGGCGCTGTTTTTGCTAGCTTTTGTTTTTAGAAAAACCGCAACAACTGCATCGAGTCCGAGTGCAGCAATTCATTATATTCATTTTACAACAGTAACTTGGTAAAGAAATTTTCCAGCCAAACTCTAGAGCCACTTTCAGTTAATGATCGAAACACCAGCGATTTCAGTCACTGTATTAGCATTAGTTCGTTCTATTATTTTTACTAGAGTCGATTGAATAGTTTCGTCTTCTCGAGCGTCATTTTTACTCACAAACTTTTGATCTTGTGGTTTAGCGTTCTCATCCAAAGTGAACGAAATAATAACTTCAGTTGCAGAATCCGACGTTTTACCAAAGTACTCTAGTGAAACCTGAGGATAGCCATTGAAGCCTTTTTTAACTTGCTTTGCGATACGTTTTTTTGCTTTATCCACATTCATAATTGGATCCTTGTGGTAACTAAACCTTGTTAGATTAAAGTGTCTACTAGATCGGATCAATTACAGAGTCCGA
>NZ_CEZLMY010000234.1:0-4324 GCF_983033635.1 Psychromonas sp.
TTTCATACGAGAGGGAAATGTTCTGTTGAAAAGAACTTTTGTTTTTCAGATAAGGGAGGGAGGAGGATAGCAATCACACTAATAAAAAAGGGTGTTATCTTAATTATTTAATGTAATTGCTATTATTTATTGCAGTTAAATTAGGCAGCCGCTTATCCGCTAATTAGCAGATAAGCGGGGCTTATTACTTTGCTTTACGGCGACGTAAGAAACCAAAACCTAATAGAGACATAATGCCGAACATACCAAATGAACCACCACCGGTATTATCATATTCAGGCACGACAACTTTAGGCTCTAAAGAATCAGCGCCAGCTACTTTAACTGTCATTGATACTGTCGAGTTAGGTACTATTTCACCATCGCGTTTCAGTGTCATTGTTGCAGTATATAAGCTTGATTTAGCTCCAATAAGCTCGAGGCCTAAGACCTGTTCACCATCTGCAGTTAGCGCAACTTTCGGTGAAGTAACTTTACTCATATCAACATAAACATTGCCATCTAGATTGCTTAGCGTTATCTCTGCTATGTCACCTGTTAACGCACCCGCTTCTGCTGGAATGGTGTAAGGAACATTAATGAAACCACCTGCTTTTGTAAGGTGTACAGGTTGACCGCTGTCGGTTTCACCTGGTGTGTAGCCAAGTACCATAATCGCAGAATCATGATCAGACGAGCGGAAAACATCATCTGCATAAAACGCATCGGCGAAATCACCTTTACGATCTTCGTTATAATCATATAATGGTGATTCTGCCGCATTAATATGCCAATCGGCAGCATCAACAAGACGATCTTTTAGTGATGGTGTGATTAAAACATGATCCAGAGAACCGATTTCATCCTCGTAAGAATAACTCCAGCTCGTTTTTCCATGTTCAGCATCTTTCATGCCTACGGCATTTAAGTATCCGTAAGTTTTTGTGATCACTTGACCATTTTCGCCGAACTGTGGTTCTTTGCCGATAAAGGTCTTACGTGCTGCTTTTAATTCTTTAGCAGTGGGGTTTTCAGTTAAGACTAACATTGGATCTTCTTGAGCGTAAGAGTTCATATCACCCACGATCACTTTGTCACCACTAATTTTATTTAGCTCTTCGCCCAGTTGAACAGCTGCGGCAACACGGAAGTTCTCACAGTTGCCCTGGAGGTCATCATTAGAACCAAATTCATCAAGAAGCGCTTTGTCTTTGTTAAAGCTTAGTTTTGTTGTATCACCAAATTCAACGCCATCCCAATCTTCAACACAAGTAGAGCCTTTTGATTTGAAATGGTTAACAGCAACGGTTAGTTTTTTACCGGTTTGGTTAACAATAAAGGTTGCTGCTAATGAATCGCGCATGTAATTATCGCCGCTTTCTAGCACTGCGTTGGTGTAGTTTTTGACTACAACACCATTATCATTCACAACTGGATCGTCATGTTGAGATGGCATTGGAATAATCTTCACCGCATCCAGAGTCACTTTTGCCGGACGATACAACATACCTGAAGCAATTGCATCACCACCGATTGAATCGTCGGCATCGATAATTGTATCACCATTACTGTCAAAACCGATGAATGCATAACGATTACTGCTTGAGTTGTCTTTCGATTCCTTACTCAGTTTGACTTCGTCATAGGCTAAATTAATTTCATTCACTAATTCAGTAATAGCACTGGTCTCACCGAAGCCGTTATTTTCGATTTCCATCAAACCGACGATATCTGCATCTAACCCCTGAATAGCAGCTACAATTTTTGCTTTTTGCTTCTCATATTCGCTAAATGATGTAGCACCACGGTTGTCACCATTATTGTTTTGCGCACCGCCAAATGGTGAGTTGAAGTAGTTCAATACGTTTTGCGTAGCAACTTTAACCTCAATATCACCAGAAGCGACTTCAGCTAGGGCTTTTTTAAGAGCATAACGGTCTTGTCTAGGTGTATTGTGGGTGAAGTTAGCACTCGTCAGTGTATTTGAGACCGTAAAGGTATAGATATCATTATAACTGTTGTATGAGATCACACCCTCAAGACCAGTTACGCTATCATCGATACGGATGTAGTTATTTGCTGGATCTGCGCTGAAATCCGGGTAATAAGGAATGTCTCCATCGGCTGCTTTAGTTTCAGATTCAATAAGAAGGCTGTAGTCTTTATTCTGCGCATTCGCGGCAACAGCTGCAGAACTGCCCGCAACATTCTCCTGGTTTGGCTGCATGTTCGGGCGCTTATAAGAAAGCACCATGTTGTTACGGAAGTTAGAATAATCAAAGCTGAACGTACGTGCTACGCGCATACTCTGATCACCATCTTCATCAGGGTTGATGTCAAGTGGCAGGCTGACAGGTTGGCCGACATAACGTGCGAGAGTTGCTTTGAATGAACCGCCGTCTTCAGGGAGCATTTGTACAACCTGTGGACCAGTATCTGCCGCGTAGGCGGCAAGTGTTGCAAGGCCTAAATCAGTGAAATTGTTTTCACTTGTGTCAGTGCCAGCAACGTCACGTATTTGTTCGTTCCAGTTATTAAAAACATGACTACTACTTTGTGCTGGTGTTACATCTCCGTCTGCAAAGCGACGGATGAAGGTTTTGTTTGCTCCCCAGTCACTATCGGTACCGATCACATCAAGAGTGGTTGAACCATCAACAAGTGCTACGTGGTCATCACCATTGAAGTTCATACTGTTGTATTTTGCTTCATCATATGTACCAGAGAGAATTACTCGCGCACTGTTAGCGGTCACTGCTGCCAGTAGTTCAGCCTCGGCGCCGCCATTAGCAATCACGATCGTTTCACCAGCACCGATTGTAACGCCTTCAAGTACATTTTCCTTCGCAGCATTCTGTATAACATTATCATATGAGCTATATTGCAAAGTATCTGTTGCTGTAAATGTATACTCCGCACCATAGTTTGTTAATTCAATCGCTTTATTGTTTGCTGTTCCTTCAACATATTCAGTAATTAAAATGTTGTTTATATCGGCGTATGCGCCTGCTGAAAGTACACTGCCGATAGCAAGTGCTAATATTTTCTTGTTCATAATTTGTTCCTTAAACTATTTTCTTAAGTATTTTCTAGGGTTAGAAGTAAACGCGAGCGTAAGCGTATGCATCTTGTGCTGCTTCGCCAAAATTGCCTTCTACAGCAAAGATAACCGATGAAGAGGGTTTGAAGTTCACGCCCACTGTTCCCCAAGTGCGCTCATCGCCCCAAGAGAAATCCGCTTTACCATATTGTGCGTTTTGTATTGCCCACGCTTCATATTCTTCGAAGTTATAAGATCCGGTAAATTCCCATTTCTCGGTTAATTTATAACGGGCAGAAACTAAACCGCCTTTATTTCTAAGTGTCTGATAATCGTTATAGGTCTTAATGGGATTAAGGGGATCAGTGATATCGACAGGCGTCGATTCTTGTGCGATATCTTCATCTTCTACATATGCATTAAAGCCGATCGCAATACTTTCTGTGATGTATGCACGAGCACCAAATGCAAACAGAACTTGCTCACCATATTTAGATTCGCCATCAGAGCCTGTACGAGTTTCTGCTCCGGCAATAACATCGACATAATCAGTGAACAAACCAAAGTAACCATTTATAACATCACCATATGCAGCGCCTGATGAACTTTCTCCCTCATAAGAGTAAGAGACTCCCGCCTTGAAGTTAGACAGGTTACCTTCATATTTTAATGTGTTGGCCTGATCGCCTGCTTCACCTGTTTCTACTGTGGTATCAAAGGTAAAATCACCATATTTATCGTAATCATCCAGCGCGGTATCAGTTAAACCAAATTCAATAGCATGGTTGTCAGTAAGATGATAACCGATAAACATTTTATCGATGCTCAGTACCATATCACCCGAGCCATATTTCCAATTTTCACGTTCATAATCGAGTTCAAGGCGGTAATAAACGGCTTGATAATTACCTTTAATGCCCATTGTTGCAAAGCTGTCATCTACGTAGCTTTTGTCTTGGAAAAATTCAGCATATTCATAGTTAGGGCTAATGTGTCCGCCCACACCTACTTCACCATATAGCTTTAGGCTGTCTCCATTATCTTTTTCATAAATAGTGGCAGCTTGTGTATTTACCCCCACAAACAGTGCAGAGAGAGCTATGCAAAGGGCTGTTTTCTTAAACATTTTGTTATCCTTAATTGAATGTTATATGCACGTTATTGTGCGGCTTTATAGTATGTTGTAAGTAATTACTCCCGGTCTTGGCTGTGAAAATTGACAGCACTAGGATTGAGAGTGGCTACTTAGTTAATCAATTTGTTATTGGTAAGTTATTTCATTTTTTGGAGCAAAATCAGCTATAT
>NZ_CEZLMY010000235.1:0-459 GCF_983033635.1 Psychromonas sp.
AAGTTAAACCAGGGCCACACAAAATACAAGGTATTGGTGCCGGGTTTATTCCTAAAAACTTAGATATTTCTTTAATCGATCGTGTAGAACAGGTGAGCAATGATGATGCCATTGCAATGGGCCGTCGTCTGATGGAAGAGGAAGGCATTTTAGCCGGGATTTCATCCGGTGCAGCCGTTGTTGCAGCAGCTCGTTTGGCTGAACAAGCTGAATTCAAAGACAAAAATATTGTTGTGATTTTACCGAGTTCAGGTGAACGTTACCTGTCAACAGCACTATTTGCAGGCCTATTTGAAGGCGATGAGTTCGCATAACGAGCTCCGGCTGTTAAAAAAAGGTGCCCTGGGCACCTTTTTTTTTGCTTTAAAAGCATCACGGAATAATATAAAAAAAACAACTTCAACATCTAATTATTACCTTTCGTTACGTTTTGTTACCATTTTTACCTTTCGTTACCCT
>NZ_CEZLMY010000235.1:469-4264 GCF_983033635.1 Psychromonas sp.
ACATTGACCTGACCGAACTAATTAAGGATTATTCAGTAACATATTTTTAATGTTGTTCTTGACTTAATCCCTGTTAGAGATCTTTTTTCACAGGGAAAAAAAAGTGTGGCTTGTGACGATAAACTTGACTAATATCAAACTTATGAAATCATTTTTTCGTTACTTTGTAATTGCAAAATAAATTCGTTATTACGTTGCTATGATTAAATTTCTTAATCACTGCAATAAAAAATACCCATAAATTTCTCAAAATGAAGGTGTTTCCATGTATCAAAAAACAGTAACTATCACTGCGCCAAATGGCCTACATACTCGTCCAGCAGCTCAATTTGTTAAAGAAGCTAAATCTTTTGCATCTGACATTTCTGTTGAAGTTGGTGGTAAATCTGCAAGTGCTAAAAGCTTATTTAAACTACAAACTTTAGGTTTAACTCAAGGTACATCTGTAAATATAAAAGCTGAAGGTGCTGATGAACAAAAAGCAGTTGATACGCTAGTTGAATTAATGGCTAAGCTTGTATAGTCATTAATAGTTAGTAGAACGTATTATTTGGATTTTTAGTTAGTATTTTAAAGGATAGATTATGATATCTGGCATTCTTGCATCTCCAGGCATAACATTTGCAAAAGCACTGTTATTACAAGAAGATGAAATCTCTCTCAACACGGATAAAGTTGAAGATGTTAATAAGGAAATTACTCGCTTCCTAGATGGACGTGAAAAGGCTTCTGCTCAACTTGAAGTTGTTAAACAAAAAGCGTTAAAAACATTTGGTGAAGAAAAAGAGGCTATCTTTGAAGGGCATATTATGCTCCTTGAAGATGAAGAGCTAGAAGAAGATATCGTAGCCTACATTAAAAAACATAACTGCTCTGCAGACTTTGCAATTCACAATATTGTTGAAGAAAATGCAAACATGCTGCAGGAGCTAGAAGATCCGTATCTACGTGAACGTGCTTCTGATTTCCGTGATATCGGAAGCCGTTTACTTAAAAATGTGTTAGGTATTGAAATTGTTAACTTAAGCAATATTACTGAAGAAGTTGTATTAATTGCTAACGACTTAACACCATCAGAAACAGCACAAATTAACCTTGATAAAGTACTGGGTTTTATCACCGATATCGGTGGTCGTACATCTCATACTTCAATCATGGCTCGTTCGCTTGAAATCCCAGCTATTGTTGGTACTAATGACATTACTAAACGTGTTAAAAATGGTGATTTTATCATTTTAGATGCACTTAATAATAAAGTTATTATTAACCCAAGTGAAACAGAACTTGCTGAAGCAAAAGAAATTAAAGCTACGTTCTTAGCTGAAAAAGAAGAACTGGCTAAATTAAAAGACCTACCAGCAATGACCCTTGACGGTCATCACGTTGAAGTTTGCTCAAACATCGGTACTGTAAAAGATACCGAGGGTGCAAAACGTAACGGTGCTGAAGGCGTTGGTCTATACCGTACTGAATTTTTATTCATGGACCGTGACCAATTACCAACAGAAGATGAGCAGTTTATTGCTTATAAAGATGTTGTTGAAGCGATGGAAGGTAAAGCTTGTATTATCCGTACTATGGATATCGGCGGCGATAAAGACTTACCATACCTTGATCTGCCAACTGAAATGAATCCTTTCCTAGGCTGGCGTGCAATCCGTATCTGTTTCGACCGCCCAGAAATTATGAACCCGCAATTACGAGCTTTATTACGTGCTTCTGCATTTGGTAAAATCCGTATCATGTTCCCGATGATTATCTCTGTTGAAGAGATTCGTAGACTTAAAGAAATCCTAGCTGTGCTTAAAGCAGAGCTTAATGCTGAGCATAAAGCGTTTGATGAAAATGTCGAAATTGGTGTGATGATTGAGACTCCGGCAGCAGCTGCTATCGCTCACCACTTGATTAAAGAAGTAGAATTCTTTAGTATCGGTACAAATGATCTTACACAATACACACTTGCGGTTGATCGAGGTAACGAACTTATCTCTGATCTGTACGATCCGATGACCCCTTCTGTATTAAGCATAATCAAAACAGTGATTGATGCTTCACATGCAGCAGGCAAATGGACTGGTATGTGTGGTGAATTAGCGGGTGACGAACGAGCAACGTTACTGCTACTTGGTATGGGGCTTGATGAGTTCTCTATGAGTGCAATCTCTATCCCGACAGTTAAAAAGATTATTCGTAATACGAATTTCTCAGATGTAAAAGCACTTGCTGACAAAGCATTGTCAGTGGCTACTGCAGCTGAAATTGAAGCCCTGGTTACTGAGTTTAATCAAGCCAAAGGCATTAACTAATTATCTGAACGGACTATAATTGCTTGCAGACAGTCCGTTCGATTTTAAAAAATTTTATTCATAATCATTTGGAGTTAAACCATGGGGTTTTTCAATTCATTAAAAAAAGCAGTTTCAGGTAACGCACCTGTAGACAACACTATTGATATTATTGCGCCACTTTCAGGCGAGATCGTTGCCATTGAAGATGTGCCAGATGTCGTTTTTGCTGAAAAAATCGTAGGTGACGGTATCGCGATTCGTCCAACTGGAAATAAAATGGTTGCACCTTGTGATGGGGAAATTGGCAAAATTTTCGAAACAAACCATGCATTCTCTTTAGAGTCTGATACTGGGATCGAGCTTTTTGTGCATTTCGGTATTGATACAGTTGAACTTAAAGGCGAAGGCTTTACACGTATTGCACAAGAAGGCCAAAAAGTAAAAATGGGTGATACGATCATCGAGTTTGATCTTGAGCTTTTAAAAGAAAAAGCAAAATCTGTGTTAACACCTGTTGTAATTTCAAACATGGATGAAATTAAAGAACTACAAAAAATGTCTGGTACTGTTGAAGTAGCAACTGATGCGATTCTTAAAATCGTAAAATAAGTAATAGCTTAATTTGCTTATTTTTTTTGTTCTTTAAAAGAGTCGCTTATGCGGCTCTTTTTGTTTCTCCCCTACACTTAACTTGCTGCTGTTTTTCTTATTATTACTTGTTACAATCATTTTATTTTTAACGAGTAAATCATGGCCACAACTCTGTACGGCATTCCCAACTGCGACACAGTTAAAAAAGCACAAAAATGGCTTTTACAAAATAATATCCCATATACTTTTCATGACTACCGCAAAGATGGTTTAAATAAAGCCTTAATTGAATCATTTCTAGAAAATCTTACCTGGACAGATCTTCTTAACAAACGCAGTAGCAGTTACCGACAACTTAGTGAGCAGCAAAAAGCAACATTAAGTGCACAAACAGTGGTTGATCTCTTTATCGAATTTCCAACATTAATCAAACGTCCACTGCTTATTCATAATTCAAATTATCAATTGGGTTTTAAAATAGAAACTTACAAAATCCTATTTTCATTATAAGGAAGTACCATGTCAGATAGCCCTGTTTTGGCTTTATTAAAAGATTTAGTAAGTCGACGTTCAATTACACCTGAAGATGCCGGCTGCCAGCCTCTATTAATTTCCCGGCTTGAAAAATTAGGTTTTGTATGTGAAGTGATGGTATTTGAGGACACAACCAACCTATGGGCACGCAGAGGCAGTGAAAAACCGCTTTTCTGTTTCGCAGGCCATACTGATGTAGTGCCTACAGGCCCTGAAAACAAATGGAAATGCCCGCCCTTTCAGCCCACCGTTATTGATGGATTATTATATGGACGCGGCACTGCGGATATGAAAAGCGGTATTGCTGCATTTATGATTGCATTAGAGCAATTTATCTCAGAACATCAAGATCATAACGGTTCTATTTCACTGTTAATTACCA
>NZ_CEZLMY010000236.1:0-4262 GCF_983033635.1 Psychromonas sp.
TCCGGGCGAAGCTCTGAATCTGCATCTTGAAGTGGTTTGGGTATATTAGTAGGAAAAGGAGTCACTATGAGCTTACCAGATGAGAATAAGGTAGTAATTGATACTTCGAAGATGAGTGATGCAAAGGCATCATCCTTGCAAATTACCGAAAGCGCTCGGGAATCTGTGTGGCAGCACCCCAGTTTTGGCAAGTCACTGTTTATGGGGGAATTCAACAAAGAGATACTCTTTCCTTTCCCAGAGCAAAGTAGTGATGATGAAAAAATTGGCGATGATCTGGTTAAGCAGGTGAGGATTATTTTTAGCGAGCAACTTGATGCAGATCTGGTCGACGAGACGCGAACCATTCCCGATGAAGTGATCCAGGCGTTAGCTAAACTTGGTCTTTTTGCCATGAAAGTATCTAAAGAATACGGGGGACTGGGTTTAACACAGGTCAATTACAATCGCGTTATGATGGCCATCGCCAGTCATTGTGGCTCAACAGCGGTATTGATCTCCGCCCACCAGAGTATCGGTGTTCCGCAACCTCTTAAGCTTTTTGGTACTGTCGAGCAAAAAAAACGTTTCCTTCCGCGCTTTAGAGAGGGGGCTATCTCTGCTTTTGCTTTAACCGAACCCAGTGTCGGATCTGATCCCGCGCATATGAAAACGACTGCGACGCTCAATGAACAGGGAACTCACTACCTTATCAATGGTGAGAAACTTTGGTGTACCAACGGGCTGATTGCAGATTATCTGGTGGTGATGGCCTGCACCGCCCCGAAAGTGATCAAGGGCAAAGAGAGAAAACAGATCTCCGCATTTATTGTTGAAGGAAATAGCCCGGGTATTGAGTTAGTGCATCGTTGTGATTTTATGGGGATACGCGGTATTCAGAATGGCCTGATGCGTTTTACCGATGTAGCCGTGCCGGTAGAAAACCTGCTTTTAGAAGAGGGGCGAGGGCTTAAGTTGGCCTTAGCCACCCTAAATACAGGGCGTCTGACCCTGCCCGCAGCCTGTGCGGGAATGGCCAAGCAATGTGTCAATATGACCCGGCGTTGGGGAGGAAAACGCGTGCAGTGGGGCTCAGCTATTGGCGAACATGAAAAGGGCTCTAATCGTTTAGCCTTTATTGCCTCCACCACACTTGCTATAGAGGCGGTAACCTGGTTAACCAGTCATCTAGCTGATAAGGGCGATGTGGATATTCGTATGGAAGCTGCCATGGCTAAAATGTTTTGCAGTGAGATGGCCTGGCAAGTCGTAGATGAAACAGTGCAGTTCTTTGGCGGACGCGGTTATGAGAAGGCTCTTTCTTTAAAAGCGCGGGGAGAGTTGCCTTTTCCTGTTGAGCGTATGCTGCGTGACTGCAGAATTAATCGCATTATTGAGGGGACCACGGATATTATGGAGCTCTTCTTAAGTCGCGAAGCCTTAGATACCCACCTCAAGCTGGCGGCGGATCTAATCAAACCCGGCGCTGACTTTGCGTCAAAAAAAGCGGCTATTATTAAACTTTCAAAAGAGTATATATCTTGGTATCCCAGACAATTTGTTAACTTGAGTTTGCTTGGTCGTTTTTCACATCAAGGGGAGCTGGCTAAACATGTTAATTATTGTCAGCGAACTGCCCATAAACTGGCGAGGACACTGTTCCTGCAGATGGGATTACATCGTGAGAAGTTAGAGCTTCGGCAGGAGGTTTTAGGGCATCTAATGACCATTGGCTCTGAACTGTTTGCTATGGCAGCAACCTGTTCTTATGCCGAGAGCCAGCAGGCAAAAGGCAATAACAATGCAATCATGCTGGCGGATCATCACTGCCGACTGGCACGTTTACGCATTAAAACTGAGTTTAAAGGAATCTCATCATCACAACGAAAAACGGCTAAAGATATCAGTAAGCGCATATTAAGCGGTGATTTCACTTGGCTCGAAGAGGGGATCTACCCAGTCGGTGATGAGGAGTAACAAATATGCCTCAGGAGAATACTCTCGAAAAGGCAAGTCGCTCATTCCGTTTTTCGGGACTATTAATTAGTGCGATTGAAAAGTTTACCCGTTCATCAATTTCGATTGAAGGGGTGGAAAATATGCGGGCTAACCCAACATTGTTTGTAGTTAACCATTTCACCCGCATGGAGACAGGCATATTGCCTCACGTTCTCTATAAATATAATGGGCAGATGGTTCATTCTCTGGCGGATAGCTCACTTTTTGTCGGTAAGTTTGGCCAGTTTTTGAAATCTGTCGGGGCACACCCTCTGGATCTTGAAGGGCGAGATGAGAAGATAATATCCGAGTTGATGCGCGGGACATACAATTGGGTTATTTTTCCCGAAGGCTCTATGGTTAAAAATAAAAAGGTAGTGGAGAAAGGACGTTTGCTGATGCATCTGCCTCACGCTACTCGGGCGCCCTATACGGGGGCTGCCACTTTGGCGCTAAAAACCTTTTTTATGAAACAGGATTACAAACGCGCAATCGCTGATAATAATGAAGAGGTGATTAACTACTATCAGGATGTCTACAATCTTCATGGACCAGGAGATCTGGCCCCTCTGGATCTGTGTATTGTTCCGGTAAATATAACCTATTATCCACTGCGTCCGGGAAAGAATTTAATATCAACGACTATGCTGCGGTTGCTTAAAGATATTTCTCCTGAGGTGGAAGAGGAGTTACTGGTTGAAGGTAAGTTACTATTGCAGGAGAGTGATATCTCTATCTCATTCGGTCATGCTATTGATGTGCGCAGTTTTACTAAACCTTACCGACGTCTCTTTGCTTACCTATTACCATTTTTATCTGCATCTAGAAAGATGAACTGGTTGATGGCAATTATGCGCCATCGCCTTACTCATATTTTTATGCATCGAGTCTACAGACGACTGTCAATTAATATGGACCACTTAGTTGCCACTGCTTTGCGCTATGTGTCAGTGAAAGGTATGCAGGAGGAAACCTTTAAGCAGATAATATATCTGGCAATTGTACTTATTAAAACCCAGCAACACCGACGGGTTCATCCGAGTCTTGGTGATGGAACTGTTAATTTAGTATCCGGGGAGCCTTATAAGCCCTATGACCATATTATGGAGCTGGTTGAGGCAGAAGTGGTCGCGGTGGTAAAAGATGGATATCTATCCGTAGATCATGACAAAATCAAGAAAAAGCATGCCTTTCACCGTATGCGTCTTGATAATACCACGCGTGTGCTAGCCAATGAGTTTGAAGTCATGAGCAGTTCGGTGGCTATTATTAAAAAGCTTGTTCGTAGCCCTGCCGCTAAGCTATCTCTTCAGGTAGCAGAGATGGTTAGCAAGAGAGACTGCTCTATCTATGAAGAGGAGAGGATGCGCTCTTTTGATAAAGCAGAAACAAAAAGCAGAGAGGTGGGCAAGCCCCGCCATCTGAAAGGGGATAAAAACAAAGCAGGCATTGTTTTAGCGCACGGTTTTTTGGCTTCTCCCGGTGAGATGCTTGAACTGGCTAAATATCTAAATCAACTAGGATATGGGGTCTATTTGGTGCGGCTTACCGGACATGGCACCCATGCCAAGGAGTTGGACAGTGCAACCGTCAAAGCTTGGAACGAATCATTTAAACGCGGTTACGCGGTTCTTGCACATTATCATTCGAAGGTGGTGGTGGGCGGATTTTCTGCAGGAGCCCTGCTTGCCCTGTTAAAAGGTGCCGGTCCGATCGATAATGTTGCAGGCATTGTGGCTATTAATCCCGCGCTGAGGCTTCGTCATAAATCCTCCCTGTTTTCACCTATGCTCGATAGATGGAACAAGGCGCTGGAGAGTGTTTCCTTGCAGGGTGGGGCCGTTAAGTGGGTTGAAAACATATCCGAGAACCCCGATACTAACTACGAGCAGATATATATTGGTGGTCTGCGACGATTCTTAGAATTGCAGACAGCTTGTCAGGAAAAACTTGCCGAGATTTGTGCGCCTCTGCTCGTTATACAGGGCAGTGAAGATCCGCTGCTGGATCCGTCGGGGGCAACAGAAATCATGAACAAGGTCAGCTCATCACAAAAAAAACTTGAGGAGATTGTGTTTAAGCGTCATGTAATTGTTCGCGGTGATGCAAGCCTGGAGGTGTTTAAGGAGGTGGAAAAATTTATGGAGACGATTTAGTTTTTCCTCTTTTTGTAATCATCCTATTTTTAATTGAGTTTATACCCATGATACCTCAAGGTGCTTTATCAGGGCTCAGCTCGGAGACCAGAATAAGGCACAGTATGAGGGCCTTTCGAGCGATTAACT
>NZ_CEZLMY010000237.1:0-4250 GCF_983033635.1 Psychromonas sp.
TCCTTATACTTAGCCTGTTGAATATAAACTAAAGAGAACTGATGAAACACGAAGAGATATGGAATGACTTCTGCTCACAACAGAAAGTTATTGAACAGGCGGTTCCTTTATTTGAAACAAGCAATGAACTGTCGGTTAGAACACATGAAATAGGAAGAACCAATAAACGAAGAGTCCTTTCTCGTAATAAAAGCATGGAATGTTTAGTCATTGAACAGACAGACTTGCTTATCACTGACCTTGAGAATAGCTCACAGCAGTACGATGGTCTGATCTATATGATGTTCTTCATTGAGGATGATTCAGTTAAGCCGCTGTATATAGGGAAAACAGAATCAAAGGGTAGAAAGAACCCGCTATCAGCTAATATTAAGAAACTGAGAACGGATAAAGGCAAGTTTGCCCGTTGGGGTGATAACTACCAGTATCATATTGGTGATCTCAGTGCTGTATCTGTTCCTGGCCACAATGAAAAATACCGGACATATAAATACAAGGATTGGGCTGATGCGCTGTTTACTGATTACCCAAGCAATAATCCAACCCTGAAGCAGCAGGTCTATTTCTGGTGTACAGCATGGAACAAAAGCAGTGTGGGTATATGGGAGAGTTTCGGTGAAACAAGACTTACCTTTTTAGAATACTTAATGATTGGTGTTGCTAGTTCAGCATTTTCTGACGTGTTATTGAATCGAGAAGGGCAGAATAGAGTTTAGAGAAGCACAGGGGGTCTGTAACAAGCGTTCTCTTCTGTGATGAGCAAGTACAACAATAGACTTAGGTTATCTTATAATCGCATTTAAAAGCTTTGCTATATACGGAAGTCCTAGAACAAGTATAAGTGTGGGTATGGTGTTGTCATTGAGTTTGTCCTGTTTTGAAACGCTCTTATACTTAGCCGAGTTTATTGATCTGAAAACGGCTAATAAATACATAATCGCCGCTATAGCAAGTAGCTCATAGAGAATACTTTCTGATAATCATGTAACGACCAGAGATTCAACTGAACATTTCGGTATCCGTTTGTTTGAATAAAGATAACATTAGCTGTTAACAATATTAGGTGTACTGGTTCATGCTCGATCTGACTAGATCATACAACGAGCGCAGGCCATTTCGCATGGAATCGGAAAAAAGCGAACATTATGTCAAAAGCGAAATATTGATGATAATACAATATTAGAACTCGAACTGCGGGCGTTTGTGAGTTAGCTTTCTAAGTCGTAAAGGGGCACATAGCGCCCTAAATTATTTGCACTAATTATCTGTTGAGACTACCCCATTTACGCTCGCTTTCTCTCAAGAGTGAGCGTAAAGGCAAAATCTGATCCCAAGAATTATCGTTTATGGTTAAAGTAGATGCAGATTTTTATCCAATAGGTATATGCGTTAATTGTTTTGTCTGCATAGAACTTAAAACGCATGTTTTCGGCACCATTTTTTAAAAATGGAGACTTCATTTATTTCTCCTTACCACACAATAAGACATGGATTTATATACAGTGTAGGTGTGATTCCGTATTTTCACTGTTAATACGGAATGATTCTGTCTATCCACATGATTAAGTTTTGATTGTTTGCTTTAAGGTGTTGATTTGAAGTTTTATTAGAGTATTGTTAAACCAATTTTGACAAATTAATGTATTCCGTATTTCCACCGAAAATGCGGAATGATTCTGTATAATAAGCTGTTAAAAGGCTTAGCGATCATGCTATCTCTACACAACTAAATGGATGAATAATGTCAAGCAATGGAAATGCTACTGAAAACCTTTCGATAATTTGGACATTATCGTTATTTTCTTTACCAATACTGATCCCTTCAATTTTTTTAAGCGATGTATATATGGTAAATAATGGGGAGAACGAATTTGGATCGATGATATTTACGGCAAGTGTTTTAACTTCCTTGTTGTTTTCATTTATAAATATTATTTTTTCTATATTTACGCTGTCAGTAATTATTATGTTATCTAGGTTTCTTGGTAAATATCATGTTTAATAATTTGATGTGCTAAATAGCCTTTTAACAAGCCGTTAAAGTGCGACCAAATACAGTTGGCTATTTTCGCTGCGCTCAAGTCTAGCCAACAATATTTTGCGCCTTAACAGGGGCGTTATATGAAGACTCTGGAGGTATAAAGATTGAAACGAGATTGGCAGCAATACCTAACACAGGTTGAATTGGAAGAACTAAAAAAAATTTCGGAGGAAGGGAAGCTTTCTAGTCAGTATACAATTCATGATCACGAATTGGCTTTTAAGCAAGCGAAAAATCACTCGAAAGAATATGGAAAGCAAATAAAGCCTTATATCGAATTGGCTCATAAAAGAAAGGAAAACCAAGAGTCTTTTGAATATATCCAGGCTAAACGAAGCCTGTCTTATTCCAGAATTTTCTTAGATAAAGTGTTGGGTATGGCTGCTGGATTTGTTGTTGTCGCGGTTTTATTTGTAATATACAACTTCCTTCGTTGAACTATTCATATAACAAGGCGTTGAAATCGGACGCTAAAATAGTGCGCAATTTTTGCAAAAAGACCGCAAAAATGTCGCCCAATTTCATCGCCGTTTAACGCGGCGTTGGTATGACTTCCCACGTCAATATAAATATTACTTTTCCTTGCTCAGTAAATTAGAGCCTTCAATTTTTCTCTGTTATTAAGAGAATTAACGCACAGAATGAAGCAAGTAATTTCGTCGGTTATCATGCTGATATTCGTGGATTACTAACCTATTGGTTAGCAGCGCCTACCTTACTTATTTCGTCGTGGCACCTGTCTTCAGTCTATGTTCGTGGTTCAACGATAATGGATTTCGTTGCCTTCATAACGCCGTCGGTGGTTGTGCCACACCCGATGCTTGATCCTGTACGCTAATTCTAAACTCTTCTTCATGCGGGTAACCTTGCTATGCGTGCTCTGATATCAACGGGGCTTAATACAACCTCTCGCGCAATAGCCCAAATATAGGCAGCCATTTCTCTGGCGATTGCAGTGACCACAACATTACGATGTTTACCTTTATGCATTAAACGTTGGTATCGTCGACAAAGCCTGCATTGAGCGAGCCAAGCGATATCAATGATTTGCTTCGGTAAGCCTTCTTGTCTCAATTGCATTTCTTTGGATATTTTTGCCGTATATTTATAAGTGTGTGCACCTTCGACCAGTAGTCTTCTTGCACGGCTATTACCACATTTGGTAATAGCACCAAGTCGGCGCTTTCCACCGCTTGAATGTTCACTTGGAACAAGCCCAAGATAGCTCATTAACTTCCTAGGATGATCAAATCGCGTTAAATCGCCTAGCTCTGCAATAACGCCTGTTGCAATTAACAGCCTGACACCGCGCATTGCTTGTAATGCTTTTACAACGGGGTAATAGCGCCAGTTTTTTACTTGGTGTGTTAACTCGTTATCTAGGCGTTTTAATCGCTTTATGCGCTCAGTTATCGTTGAAACAGCTTCTTGTAAAACAATTTGCTGGCAGGGTGAGGGTAATATGAGTTCAGCGAGCCACCTTAAGTGCTGTAATGACCAATTATCTTTGACCGTTGCATTGATGTTGTTGCGAAGCAGTAACGCTTTAAGTTGATATTTTGCATCTTTAAGATCTTTCATTGCAGTTTCACGTGCACGAGAGAGATCACGCACCGCTTCATCTTCAGGCTCGGGGACATAGATGGGGGTTAAATCTTCCGATTTGAGTAGCTTAGCTAATTTTAGTGCGTCTCTTTTATCTGTTTTAATGTGGTCGCCAGGCTTTTGGGGGATCAAAGATGGGGCAATCACATAACAGCATTGGTTAAGGCTGGTTAACAATCGGTATATCCAGTAACCACATGGCCCAGCTTCATAAACGAAATGGAGGGTTGCCTGCGGATATTTCGACTGTAATTGCCGTACTAACTTTTTAAATGCCATCTTGTTACTGAAAATTCGTCCTAAACGAATCGGTTTCGCACCACGAATATCTTCGATGTATGCGACTTCAGTAAAGGTTTTGTGTGTATCTAACCCAATGAAAAGTATGCTATGTTTATTCATGCTAGCCTCCACATTATATTATTGGTAGATATATTATGGCTCTGGTTTTCAACTAACCCACGGTAGAGGCTAGCACCTTAGTGGGAGTCATTATGTCTATGTGCCGTAATGGTAGCGTAGTTGCGCAATTAGAATTGTTTCATCTTTATGTTTGTAAACAATTCGATGCTCATCATTAATACGACGTGACCAATATCCAGAT
>NZ_CEZLMY010000238.1:0-4204 GCF_983033635.1 Psychromonas sp.
GAATTAAAACCTAATGGTCAAGTTAAACGCGTTTTAGTTATGCGTAATAATAAAAGAATTGGTAATATTTTATTTCTTATTACCTTTGTTTGCCAAGTCCGACTTGCCTACTCAACTCAGGCTAAGCAAATCAACACAGTGCAGCTGTTTTCGCGTATTTCTGCGTTAAATCAGCGACTACTAATAGCCAGCTATTGCTACGCTGATTTGCTTTGAACTGCACAAAACTATCAACATTGTATGATATAAAAACTTAACTCCATGATATTAAATAGTATTGCACTTTCATCATCCCGAGCTGAGGTTAATCAAATTGCTATTAGTGCAAAGCATTTTATGAATTAAGTATTATGCGTTCCGTGCGGCCAATTTCTTACCAATAATTAATATCGGCGCAAGAATGCAAATGCAGATCACGAACCACTGGAAATTATTTACCCCGGCTATTGCGGCCGTCTGGGTTTTTAATTGCCCGCTTAGCAGTGCGGCAACTCGGGCTGGTGTCGCTTCCTGCATGCCGTTTTGCAGGACCTGAACCATCGCATTTTGATATTTAATAAAGGCATTATTGCTTGCATTAAAGTTTTCACCCAGCACATTTACCACGCTAGAGACCTCTTTGCTCATTAAACGGGAGAGCAGAGCCACCCCCGCAAGACCACCTAGTGTCCTGAAAAGATAAAAGTAACTGACTCCTTGAGGTATATGCTTTTTATCAAAGCTGGAAAGAATAGAGATAGTCACGGTAACATTGAGAACGCCGACACCAAAACCGCGTAATAACAGCGCCAGCCACATATCACTTTCACCGCTATAGGCATTGCTGCTGGAAAGGAATGCACTGGAAATCAGAATCATCAGTACCCCTATTGGGACGACCATATCCGATTTTAAGCGCGGATGATTGCTGATCCAAATACTAACCAGCAGTCCCAGTAGCATAGTGCTGAACGCGGGAATCTGGATCCATCCCAGCTCACTGTGGCTGTACTTCAACACTCCGGCAAGGTAACTGCCAATCAGCATAGAAGTGCCTAACACGGCAAATCCAGCCAGCGCACCATTGTACATAGAGACTTTATTCTTTGCTGAAAGCAGCACATCGGATCGAATGTATTCGCCGTTTCCCCAATGTTTTTTGATGGCAAAAACACAAAGCAGCAGCAGACCGGCAGTTATCATGGCGGCGTCAATGATCACCGGGCTGTCAAACCAGTTGTAAAACTGGCCGCGCATCAGCACAAATACCACACCGGAGATGGCTGCTGTCATTAAGCAAGCCTGGATCAGATTGAGTGTGACAGGCTGTTTCTGATCTTTACAAGGGAAGGGGCGTAACCAGATCCAGCATAAAAAGATAATGTAAAAAATGATCTGCACAGCGAAAGAAAATTGCCAAAGACTGCTTTCAGCCAGCTCGGCTAAAATCCATGGGTATACCCCAAAAGGTAAAAGGGTGGTCATCAGCAGCATACTGCCTTCAGCATAAGCGATATCTCTGATTGTTAAATTTCGCAGTACCAAGACTTGTGCCGCGACGATCATTGCGCTGGCGGCAATACCGTGGCCAATCCATGCCAAATAATGTAATACAGCTGCAGTTGTAAAAGCACTTATTATGGCACTGAGTAAACCGATAATAACACCGGCAATCAGTAAGCGGATGGCGCCAAAGCGATAAGTTAACCAAGAGGCAAAAGGCAGCATTAGCAACTGCGCCATGATATAGAGTATATTGAACCAGGATCCATCATCAGCCGATAAACCCAGTGCCCCAGCCATCTCTGCAGAACTGGCGTTATAGATGGCTGAGGTGATACCAAACGGGATCATTAGCAGCGATAGCAGCAAGATAAGTTCATAACGGCGATTCATAGTTACACCCCTACATTACGAGGGCTTACAGCGTTATTTGCGTGAATAATAACTTCGGCGGAAAGTCCAGGAACGACACGTCCTTTAAGCCCGGCAGGGATCTGCAAGGCAATTTTCACTGCAACGCGCTGCACCACTTTGACGAAGTTACCTGTGGAATTATCAGGTGGAAGCAAGCTAAATTGGCTGCCGGTAGAGGGGGAGATACTAGTCACAATGCCTTTGATCTGTGTATCAGGGAACATGTCCAGTAGCACATCCACTTTCTGCCCTGGTTTTACATTGGTCAGCTGGGTCTCTTTATAATTCGCTTGTAACCACAGATCATCGACGGGCACTATCGCCAGAATACCAGCACCCGCTTTAACAAACTTACCCGCTTGCAGGGAGCGATTGCCCACTATACCAGTGATTGGCGCGCGTATTTTAGTGTCTTCCAGTGCAAGTTCAGTCAGTGCAAGCCCAGCTTTGGCCTGCTGTTGCTGGGCGATAATTTGCGAATGCTCACTATGTAAGGTTTTAAGCTGTTGCTTAGCTGCCGCTAGCGTGAATTTTCCTGCTTCTAGGTTGGCACTGGTTTTGATTGTGGTGGTTTTTTGTAAGTCGTGTTTGGTCTTACTGATAGCGCCAGTTTTTACCAGCTTGGAATAACGCAGTAACTCTCTTTTTTGTAATTCATTTTCTGCTTTTAGCATATCGAGGTGAGCGGCCGCTTCTTGGATCTTCAGCTGCTGTAAATTTATTCGTGCCAGATTATTATCTAATGTCGCTTCTGATGCAGCCAAGGCTGCCTGTGCCTGATCTCGATGAGCGATATAATCTCGGTTATCTATGGTTGCCAGTAGTTCACCAGCTTCAACTAACTGATTATCAGTGACAAATATTTTCGTAATACGGCCGGAGGCTTCAGCGCTTATCTGCGTGATCTCAGCATGAACATAAGCATTTTCAGTTTTTACTTGATCGGCTTTTGGGGCAAAGGCGTTATAGAGCACCCCTGCAGAAACGGCTAAGGCCAAGGTGACCACAACAGCTTTGATTTTTGTCTTCATATCTTATATCCTCACTTATCATACAACTTTGTACCGTACTGTACGGTACGATAGCTCATCGGCTATATATTGATCAAGTAATATTTGCTGTTAAGCCGAGAAATATAGGTCAAAAGAGTCAATCGCAGTTATCTGCTATGGATATCGTGCTGCCTTTAAAAGGTGCTAACCGTAATATCATAGAAGAGCGTGGGTATAAATTGCATATATTGCATGTTATGAAACGAACTGTTCTAATATAGCGAAAAAAGAGGTAGTTATGCGTCCATCAACCCTAATAAAGCGCCAAAACATTATTGCGGTAGCAACCAAGCTGTTTTTCGAGCAAGGTTATCCTGAAACCAGTCTGGATCAAATAATCGAACAATGTGGAGGCTCAAAACAGACCCTGTATCGTTATTTTGGTGACAAAAAGGGGATTTTGGTCGAAGTCATTACCCAATGTACCGAAGAGATGGAAGCCGTATTTCAGTTTGAATCTGACTGCGATATCCCGCTGTTCGAGCAGTTAACTCAGTTTGCTCGTGAATATATTAAGACCCTTTGTGCGCCGGAATTTATTAATATGTACCGAGTTGTAGTCGCTGAATCACGCCACGATAAAGAACTGGCTGAATTTTTCTTGTCCCGTGGCCCGCAACATTTTCGTCATATTCTTATTGATTTTCTGCTTAGCCAGGTTGAGCTGGGGAAACTTAAGTTAGATGATCCTAAATTGGCCAGCATTCAGTTGCTGGGGCTGCTAAAAGGTGATTATTTTCAGGAAGCGTTAGTAGGCATCGCGACCCCAAGCGAGCAGGAAATAAAGCAATACGCAGATCAGGCCGTGAAATGTTTTTTACAAGGATGCAGTGCATAAATATATAATGACATAGCTGATGCGCTTCTCCAGTCTATGATCCATTTACAATTAAGATTTTGCCTAGCTCCATCGGAGGTTGCACCAGCCGTTATCTGATTCCATCTGTTAACTTGTAAACCTCCATATTACTGTTTTTTCTTTGCCACGTGATATCGGTAATAATATCAGGCAGCCCTTCCTGTCGTTTCTGCATCTCTGTTGATACTTTCGCAGACGGTATGCAGCAAAGAGTTAACCAAGCTCTTTGTGTGTATCAGCCCGGTAAAATTATGCTATTGTTTTTTATGTGAGTATTCATATTAGTTTGTTTAACAAGAACTATTATGGCTTTACTTTTACTAACCCGCGAATTGCAGGCTAGCACCTGCGGGAAGTCATTATATCTAGCTAATAAAAAAGGGGGATAATTGGAAAT
>NZ_CEZLMY010000239.1:0-4075 GCF_983033635.1 Psychromonas sp.
TATAGCCGAGTTCCGGGTGACCGGGTGTTTTAGAGTGCAGTTGACGGAAAGACTTAAGATCATCAATTGACAGATCGTAACCTGATAAATGCAGTAGAGAATAGATCAGCATTGAACCATGACCGTTTGATAAAATAAAGCGATCGCGATCAGCCCACTGCGGGTTAGTCGGGTTATGCTTTAAGAAATCACGCCATAATACTTCGGCGATATCAGCCATACCCATTGGTGCGCCTGGGTGACCTGAATTGGCTTTTTGAACGGCATCCATGCTAAGTGCTCTAATAGCATTAGCGAATCGTTTATTTTTCATAGGAGTTCCACAATAAATCAAAAAAAAGGGCTAATAATTAGCCCTGATAGAATACTAAAGACGGTCTGCAATCATTTTTTCCAGTTTATCCTGGTCGAGAGCAAAATTGCGAATACCTTCCGCTAGTTTGTCAATCGCCATAGGATCCTGATTATGCTCCCATAAAAACTCTGCATGGGTTAACGGTGCTTGAGAAGTCAGCTCAGTTGTTGATGGTGATAATTTTCTAACCACCTCTCCTTCTGCATCTGCTAACTGCTGCAGTAATTCAGGACTGATTGTTAGTCGGTCACAGCCGGCAAGCTCTAGAATCTCACCTGTATTTCTGAAGCTTGCGCCCATAACAACCGTTTTGTAATCGTTTGCTTTATAGAAGTTATATATTTTCGCAACTGACAGTACGCCGGGATCTTCCTGAGGTGTAAAATCACGTCCTTCATTTGCTTTATGCCAGTCCATAATACGGCCGACAAACGGAGAGATTAAATATACACCAGCTTCAGCACAAGCACGTGCCTGAGCGAAAGAAAACAGCAGGGTCAGATTACAGTTGATCCCCTCTTTCTCTAAAATCTCAGCAGCTCTAATGCCCTCCCAGGTTGATGCCAGTTTAATCAGAATACGATCGTTCGCAATACCAGCATCGTTATACATTTTCATCAATTGACGCGCCTTGATCAGGCTTGCTTCTGTGTCATAAGACAAACGAGCGTCAACTTCAGTAGAAATACGACCCGGTACAATATTTAAAATTTCTTTACCAATATTAACCGCTAACATGTCACAGGTATCTTGAACCTGCTGTTTTGGATCGCTGCTTTGTGCTTTTGCATACTCAATTGCACTGTCAATTAAAGGCGCATACTCAGCAATTTGAGCAGCCTTTAAGATAAGAGAAGGGTTAGTTGTTGCATCTTGAGGTTTATATTTTTGAATTGCTTCAATATCCCCAGTGTCAGCTACAACGGTTGTCAGTTTACGTAATTCGTCTAGTTGAGATGTCATAATAATAGCCTTGTAAAAATAAGTAGAGTAAGAAACTAAAGTGCTTTTTTATCACCAAGTAATACCGACTCAAAAGCCAGTTCGATCATTGCTTTAAAGCCTGTTTGACGAGCTTCAGATGAAGCGGCTTCACCACGAGTAATATGATCTGATACTGTAAGAATCGTTAACGCTTTTGCACCGTATTCAGCAGCTACACCGTAAAGACCGGCAGCTTCCATATCCACACCAAGAATGCCGTATTTAGCCATTTTCTTGAAAAATTCAGGCTCTGCTGAGTAAAACAGATCCGCAGTGAAAACATTACCCGCTTTAACTTTCACACCTTGGGTGTCAGCAGTATTCATTGCATTAGCAACTAATTCATAATCAGCAATCGCTGCAAAATCATGATTATTAAATCTGATGCGGTTTACTTTAGAATCTGTGCTGGCACCCGCAGCAATAACAATATCGCCTAAATTCACATCATCAAGAACAGCACCACAGCTGCCCACACGGATAATTGTTTTTACGCCGAAATCTTTAATAAGTTCAGTGGTATAGATAGAAACAGAAGGTATTCCCATACCGTGCCCCATAACAGAGATACGACGGCCTTTGTATTCTCCCGTAAAACCAAGCATATTACGGACGTCACAGACTTGAACAACATTTGTTAGAAAGTTATCAGCGATGAATTTAGCGCGAAGCGGATCGCCCGGCATAATAACAACATCAGCGAAATCACCCATTTCTGCATTTATGTGAGGAGTAGACATATTTTAGTTCCTAATTATTGATTGATAAGTTAATTGAAATTAATTGACGTAAAGTAAATTGCTTATGTACTTTTGGGATAACATACCGCCTAAATACACGCCTACAACACCCATAATTCCCGATAACACAGGTATTGGTAATCTAAAAAAAACAAAGAACAGTCCAACGACTAAAACCGCAAACAAAGCCTTGAAAATTTCCTGGGTAACGGCATCTTGAAAGCTGTCGGACTGAATAATTAAGGCTAGTTTAGTAATTTACAGAAAGCAAAATGTGACCAAGATCTCTTTAACACCGTCTAAATTAAGATCAGAAATAGTTGTTACCTAAATCTGTTGAACAGCTATAATATGGGTCTAACGGGTTATTATTTGAAGGTTTTACAGGCGGGAATATGTTTAAATTTACAAATAACTTTAACTGCTGTAAAGCCGTTCACTGCAAAAATTTTGGTGTTTTAAATAGTAAAGATTATATTCACAAAAGCACAAAATTAGGTTATTTATCAATTGAATGCAAATTATGCGGCAGCAACCCGCCTTGGATAAATAACGAGCTTGTCGCTAATATTATAAAAGAGAAACTGGACATACACTTCTCAGCAAAATTAAATCATTGCCCTAAATGTTCCTGCTATTTTTTCTTTGATAAAAACACGTCATTACATAAATATGGTTTCACATCATCGGGCAGACAAAGAAAACAGTGCGCCCAATGCGGTTTAGTTTTTACCATGGCCAACTTCAAAAAAACTGAAAAACTGAAATCAGTTTTATCTACGATTGTAAGCGCACAAGAAACCAGAAAAGCGATTAAAACAACAGGGCTCTCACCAAAATCCTATTATTTTTACCTGCAGCAGTTATCTTTAATCCTTGCAAATTTCAGCAGATTAAATGAAGAAAAAATAATTGAGAGAAAACATTTAGGGCTGCACAGCGAAGGAAAAGTTCTCTCTCTTATTCATAAAAGAGGAGTTTACAGCCTGATTACAACCGAAATTAACAGCGGCTACGTGTTATTACAAAGCCACAATCTGACTAGGACATCCCTGCATGCAGAAGATATCTATCAGACGCAGAACAACACAATCGTTGTCGATAATAATGCAGAGAGCATTGAAGAGATGCTTATCAACAGATACACACAAAATATGGAAAGAAAGCATTTTGAACAGCTGCTGGTTGGCGAACTAAAAGCACTCGCAAAATGCAAGTTAATATATCCGGATAAATTAGCCTATATCCATTTCCAGTTACTTAATGCTTTCACCAGAAAAGCCCTGAAATACGATCATTTTATAGAGCATGAAAGCACACTTAGAGCAGGTGCATTAATGGCTTCACTTAAAGAGATCAAAAAATCAAATGCCGCGGTCTATTTCTTTCTGCCTCTCTCAAGAGCAAAGGAGAATTTAAACGGCAAAAAAATTGGATGGTGGAATGATCGCTGGTACACAAATGAATTTGCTGCTTATTGCCCGATTACATCGATTATGAAAGATAATGCAGCTATTCCACTCAAAGAGGCAAACGATATAAACCTATTTTATTCCTACCTTGATACACACATAAATAAAGGGGTAAACAGCTTTAATGTACTTAATCAGTTACTTGAAATTCAACGTGTACTTTTTAATTACTGTGAGTTAACAGCTCAGCAGTCAAGAGCAAATAGAATCGGAATAACAGATAAAACCTATACGCCAGAAAGCCTCTTAGATGAAGCGCTGCAAAGTATCAATGCCTGAATTTATTAATAACTGCCTTATCACTCCCGCTAGCGATGATAATTTGCTAAAAACAGAAGGCAAAATTACAGAGTAAAAAAAACCGCGATTTACGCGGTTTTTTATTAATCTTTATTAAGTTAAAGATTATAGGCTGTTTGCAGTTTCAACTACGTTCTTAACAGTGAAACCGAACATTTCAAATAACTGCTCAGCAGGTGCTGATTCGCCAAATGTTGTCATACCGATAACTTTGCCGTTCAGAC
>NZ_CEZLMY010000240.1:0-4055 GCF_983033635.1 Psychromonas sp.
GAACCCTGGTTCTTCAGTCGCGCCTATGATATTGCGCGGTTAAAACCGCACTTCCCTATTAAAACAGATCAATTAGTTTTGCGGAATGGTATTAGATTACAAAATTATGCGATTGCTATGATTATGAATTATTACTTTTCATTCAGTACCCTATATGGGTAAAGATAAAGTAGTTTGGTACTGACGAATCCCTCGAAAATAAAGCAAAAATAATGACGTAAGGGGAGCGATTTTTATGGCAAATTGGCCTGCCAATCATTGGCAGACTAAAGGCTTTTTTATAAACAAATATATAACCAATAATAATTGGGACGTTTTTTAAGAATATTGACTAATCAAATTGCAGCGTAAATTAAGTGCAATAAAAATATAACATATGCACTTTAGGTATAAATTTTTGCAGTGGATATCGGTTACAATTTTACTTAAATAAGTCGTTAAGTTTATTAACTTCTTAAATCCAATCGCAAACTAATAATGAGAATAGAGAATGAAACAACACATTAAATTAATTATTGCCGCTTTTGTCGCAATCTCGAGTTTTATCACAGTACCAGCATTTGCAGAGCAAACTGTTAAAGTGGGTATGTCAGGCCGTTATGTACCTTTCACTTTCTCCGAAAAAGATAAATTACAGGGTTTTGAAGTAGATCTGTGGAATGAGATTGCTAAACGCTCTGATTATAAAGTTGAGTTTGTAATAGCAAGTTTTTCCGGATTGTTCGGCATGCTTGAAGCAGGACACATTGATACTATTTCTAACCAGATAACAATTACTCCGGCACGTCTTGAAAAATATGTTTTTTCAACGCCTTATGTCATTGATGGTGCTCAAATCGTGGTAAAAAAAGGACGCGACGATATACAGTCGGTTGAGCAGCTTAAAGGCAAAAAAGTGGCGGTTAACTTAGGAAGTAATTTTGAAGAGATTCTTCGAGCTTTAGATACAAAAAAAGAGATCAATATTATTACTTATGATTCAGGATTTGAGCAAGACGTAGTCATTGGACGTGCTGATGCATTTGTTATGGACCGTGTGGGTTCTGCAGCATTAATCAAAAAGTCCGGTTTACCTTTACAGCTTGCTGGTGAACCAATTGAGAAAATAGAAAATGCAATGCCGTTTTTAAATAAACCATCTCAACTGGCTATTCGAGATAAAGTAAATGCGGCGTTATTAGATATGAAAAATGACGGCACATTAGCAAAAATCTCTATCAAATGGTTAGGATCTAATGTAACTGAGTAATTAATCAGTTTCCCAAGCTAGCACTGTAATAAGCTACTTGAAGATTCACATACTATCTTCAAGTGGTTTTTCTTTTAATTTAAAATGAGTCAGTTTTAATGCAAATGTCACTAGATTTTCAATATATTATTGAACTCTTACCTATCTTAATTAAATACCTTGGCGTCACCATGGAAATGGCCTTTTTGGGGTTTTTATTTGCGCTGATACTTGCGGTTATTATAGCGGTAATACGCGTATTTAAATTGGCCGTACTGCACCATATTGCAAGTTTATTTATTTCCTTTTTTCGTGGTACTCCCCTGTTAGTGCAACTGTTTTTATTGTATTACGGATTACCGCATTTCATGCCAATTTTTGCAAGTATGGATGCTTTCACCGCTGCGGTTGTCGGTCTGTCACTGCATTTTTCTGCCTATATGGCAGAAAGTATTCGCGCGGCAATTCTCGGCATTGACAAAAGTCAGATGGAAGCCTGTTTCAGTATTGGTATGACGCGCTTACAGGCAATGTACAGAATCATATTACCGCAAGCCTCCCGGGTGGCGACGCCTTCTTTGATGAATTATTTCATCGATATGATTAAAAGTACTTCCCTGGCATTTACCCTTGGTGTTGCAGAAATTATGGCCAAAGCACAGATGGAAGCCTCCTCCAGTTTTAAATTTTTCGAAAGTTTTTTAGCCGTCGCACTCATTTATTGGGCAGTTGTTGTCTTCTTTACCCGTTTGCAGCATTATCTGGAAATGCGTCTTAATAAGGCCTACTCATGATTAAAGTACAAAATCTCAGTAAAAAATTTGCTGATAATCTGGTGTTAGATTCAATTGATTTTGAGGTGGCACACGGTGAGATCGTGGTCATTATCGGCCCGTCCGGAACCGGTAAATCAACATTATTGCGTTGTTTAAATTATTTGGAAACACCAAGCCGCGGCACGATCGAAATTGCCGGTGTGAAAGTTGACAGTGCAAGCGCAACGAGCGCTGAAATAACCAATCTGCGTAAACAAAGCAGTTTCGTATTCCAGAATTATTCTTTATTTGCCAATAAAACTGCACTGCAGAATGTCGCAGAGGGTTTGATAACGGTCTGGAAAGAGCCCAAGGCCCTCGCATTAAAACACGCCGAGACTATTTTACAGCAGGTCGGGCTTGGCGAAAAACTCCACCAGTACCCTTCGCAGTTATCGGGAGGTCAGCAACAGCGGGTGGGCATTGCACGCGCCATGGCAGCAAAGGGTGAAGTTATCTTGTTTGATGAACCAACGTCTGCACTTGATCCGGAATGGGTCGATGAAGTGTTAGCTGTAATGAAAAAATTAGCGGTACAAAAACAAACCATGGTAGTTGTTACGCATGAGATGCAGTTTGCGCGGGAAGTAGCGGATCGAGTTATCTTTATGGAAGGGGGGAATATCGTCGAGCAGGGCAGCGCCAAACAGATATTTGAAAACCCTCAGCATAAACGCACCAGAGAATTTGTGGCTCGCTCAACAAAGCAAAATCCAAGTGCTTTAGATTCATGTATGCTTTAAATAAACAAAAGTGAAATAATCGTGCAAAAAAATGGTCTGCTAATCATTGGCAGACCATTTTTCAATTTAATCTTTTAAACGAATACCTTTCTCTTCTATATCAATCAGTCCCTTGCGGTATAACTGACCGATTGATTTTTTAAAGTTACCTTTACTCATTTTTAAGATTTTGGCGATTTGCTCAGGTGAACTTTTATCTGAAAGCTGCAGGAAGCCCTGATGCTGCTTCATGCTCTGCAGAATACGCTCGGCAAGCGCATCAACTTTGCCATAACCCACTTTGGTCAAGCCTAAATCAATTTTGCCATCTTCGCGGATCTGTTTGATATAACCGGTACATTTTTTACCGATGCCCATCTCACCAAACACTTCACTGGGGAACAAAACTCCCCAGTGCTTATCATTGATAATCGCTTTAAAACCGATATCAGTCTGATCGGCAATCAGCAGTTCTACCTTTTCGCCGACTTTATAGTCAGCAGGCTCTCTGTCTAAAAATCGATCTAATTTTGAAGAGGCAACTAAACGCTCGCTAATATCGTCTTGATAAACATAAACGACATAACCATAACCCTCTTTCATCGGGATTTTCTGCTGGTTAAACGGTACCAACAGATCTTTCGGTAATCCCCAATCTAAAAAGGCACCCGCGCTGTTGGTATCGATCACTTTCAGTGAGGCAAATTTTCCCGCTTCAGCTTTTGCTTTTTGCGTAGTGGCAATTAATCTATCTTCTGAATCAAAGTACAGGAAAACGAGAATTGTTTGCCCTACTTTCATATCATCGGTGATATAACGCCTTGGTAGTAAAACTTCGCCTAAATCATAACCACCATCAAGGTAAAAACCAAAATCTACCCGTTTAACTATGGTCAGCTCATTATAAGCACCTACTTTAATCATATTGTTTCTCTTTATTTTAAATTCTTAATTATATGTTATCTGTTTTTTAATCTTTAGGTCGATCAATTACGGCTACCGTCAGGCGAGAAGTGCAGACCAACTGTTGCCGTTCATTACTAATATCAATTTGCCAAACGTGCGCACTGAGCCCAATACGTACCGCTTTAACTATGCCCGTCACCATACCACTTTTAACACTGCGCAAGTGGCTGGCATTAATCTCCAATCCTACACAAACTTTATCTTCAGCTACCGCTAAATTAGCGGCCACACTGCCTAACGTTTCAGCCAGAACAACAGATGCACCACCATGTAACAGACCATGGGGCTGTTTAGTACGCTCATCAACCGGCATGGTTCCCTGCA
>NZ_CEZLMY010000241.1:0-4035 GCF_983033635.1 Psychromonas sp.
AAGACAAGGATTGAAGGTTATTATGAAAAAGACATTACTAGCGACAGCAATTCCCGCTTTATTACTAGCAAATGCAGCTTCTGCTGTTGAACTGTACAATGTTGATGGAGATACATTTGCTCTAGGCGGCCATGTAACTGCCGGTTTAGGCGATTCAGATGCAGGCGAGGTTGCAGTAAATACAATTTCTCCGCGTATTAATATTGTAGCGACGCGTGATCTTGGCAACGGTTTCACAGCTGATGCAAAAGCTGAATGGCAGCTTAACTTCCTAGAAGGTGGTGAAAATACATTCTCTACGCGTCTTGGTTACCTTGGTCTGACTCATGACTCTTTGGGTCGTGCTGTTGTTGGTACGCAATGGGCGCCATTCTATGACGCAGCTGGCGTTGCTGATATGCCTATCGCTGCTGCCAATGATTTCTTATATGAAGATCACTATAACCTGGGTACTGGACGTGCTGAAAAAATGGTAAGTTACCGCAATGGTTTTGACCTTGGTAATGCAGGTGCAATCAACTTCGGTCTAGGCTGGCAGGGTGAGCATGACGAGTATGATGCTCGCGGCCAGGCATCACTGACTTATAAAGTGATGGGTTTCTCTGTAAATGCTGCTTACAGCGCGGGTGATGTTGCTGATGTTGAAACGACATCTACAGCTTTCTCAGTAAGCTACGGTAGTTACGGCAGTGGTTTATACGCAGCAGGTGTCTATGCTGATAACGAAAACATTAACACTTCTTGGCACGAGGTATCAACTGATGTTTCAATTCCGAAAGCTGCTGAATCAACGGCAACAGAATTATTATTAGCGTACGCTTTTGACAATAGTTTAAACCTAAGTGTTAACTATGAAAATGTTGAAGATGATGCTCTAAATCGCACACAAGTAAGCACTTCAGCTGTACAGGTTGAATACAATGTGAAGTCAAATGTTGTTGTTTATGGTGGTTACCAGTTCGATCTAGGTAATGATTATGCAGAAGACAATGACATGTGGGTATTCGGCGGACGTATCTACCTATAATTACCCGCTTTTTGCTAACTTTTTTAAAGCTTAGCTGAAAGGTGAAAAATAAAGCTCTGGCTACTTTGTCGGAGCTTTTTTGTATCTGGAAAGCCTTAACGCAGTATAACCACACTTGCTCTTTTTAGTGCATATTCAGCCTGTTCTGTTACAAATAACGATGTGAATGCTGCTTGTACAGTGCAAAGCGCTTGATAATCACGCAGAGATGCTTGCTAAGAAAATTCTTCAGCGAGTGGCAGATAGATTAAGCAAACTGCTGTTAGAGCCGCTTTAAAACATATAGTTATCATTCTCACACTTTGTGATATACGTCTCTTTTATTCTGTTTTATGCCAATCTTCTATGCTAACATCGCGCGAATTTTCCCCTAAATGTTTATTTTCTTGAAGGAATAATGAAATGTTACAAAAAACTAAACCGTTAGGTGTTTTGCTGACACTTATCGCCGTTTTATTTTCGCCTAACCTGCTTGCAAGCGGCGGTGAATCAATGGACTTAACGTCACATGGCATCGGTTATGCGGCACTTCTGTTTTTCGGTATAGCTTATTGTATCGTGATGCTTGAAGATGTTATCCACCTGCGCAAATCAAAACCCGTTTTAGTTGCCGCAGGTATTATCTGGGCGATGATTGGTTTCTATTATTCTCAACATGGTATGAACCATGATGCAGAAGCGGCTTTTCGTCATAATTTATTAGAGTACGCTGAGTTATTCTTCTTCCTGTTAGTGGCAATGACCTATATTAATGCCATGGAAGAACGTCAACTATTCGATGCGCTACGTGCTTGGATGGTCAATAAAGGCTTTACGCTGCGCAATATTTTCTGGTTAACAGGTATACTCGCTTTCTTTATCTCGCCAATCGCAGATAATCTGACAACAGCACTGTTAATGTGTGCAATCGTGATGAAAGTGGGCGGTAAAAACACTAAATTTATTGCCATTGCCTGTGTCAATATCGTTGTTGCAGCCAATGCGGGGGGCGCATTTAGCCCGTTCGGCGATATTACAACCTTAATGGTATGGCAGAAAGGGATGGTGCAATTTGGTACTTTCTTCTCACTATTTGTACCATCAGCCGTTAACTACCTGATACCTGCCGTTATTATGAGTTTCTTTATCTCAAAAGAGGTTGCACAAGGTGATGGTGAAGTTGTACATATGAAGCATGGTGCTAAACGTATTGTTTTGCTGTTTTTAGTGACAATTTCCTTTGCTGTTTTAGGTCACTCATTTTTAGGGATGCCGCCTGTTTTAGGTATGATGACAGGATTAGGTTTATTACAGTTCTTCGCCTTCTTCCTGCGTAAAACACAAAAACATTATTACCGTACAGCGATTCAAAAAACTGAAGATAAAGTTGAGCATGAGCGTTTACGTGATTTAGGTGACGGTGCGCCGTTTGATATCTTTAATAAAGTGGCAAAAGCGGAGTGGGATACCCTGCTGTTCTTCTACGGCGTGGTGCTTTGTGTCGGTGGTTTAGGTTTTATCGGTTACCTCGGCATGGTTTCAGAAGCTATGTACACTAACTGGGATCCGACCTATGCCAATGTCACTGTGGGTATTTTATCTGCGATTGTAGATAATATTCCGGTTATGTTTGCAGTATTAAGCATGCAGCCGGATATGAGCACGGGTCAGTGGTTATTGGTTACATTAACAGCGGGTGTCGGCGGTAGTCTGCTGTCTATCGGCTCGGCTGCGGGTGTTGCATTAATGGGCCAGGCGCGTGGTATTTATACCTTTGGTGCGCATATTAAATGGGCGCCTGTTATTGCGCTCGGTTACGCTGCAAGTATCCTTACCCATTTGTGGATTAATGAAGCAATGTTTTAAATAAACTTGTTTCTCGTTCCCATGCTCTGCGTGGGGACGAGATCAACTCTCTGCTGCAAAGTGTAAAATGCCCGTTTAGGGGGGTTTTTTGTATTAGGAGTTTGTAAGTGATTGCCCTTTTTATTATTCACTAATTTTTAATTTTTCCCCCTCTTATCTAGATCCCCTGCTATTTTATAACCTGTTTTTTACTTTTTATCTGTCTCCTTTATTACCTTAGCTCCGGCAGTGGGGCCGATAAATATATTTCAGTTGCTTTTAACTTGCACAGAAAGCGGTTGATATTTATACATGTTTTTATGTTTTTTTATAAACAGATAGGTAACATCGATCCAGCTCAAATAGTTATGAGCAGCGCCTTGTTTCATTAAATTATTTCTGAGAGAATAAAGCTACGCAAGGTTGTTTTCGTTCACAGCAAAATCAGGCTCTTATTTAGTTGAAGTTAAAATTTCTTTATTTCATACCGTTACTTTCTCTGTAATGGACTAAACTAAGTACGAGATTAATTTTGAGGTTGTGTTGTAAATAACCTTTCACACTCAACTTAATACTAATAAAAAGTGCTGACCCGCTTTCTACTGATATTAAGTTACAAACTAAGTTAGATAGTATTAGCTGCTTAATAATTTTCACTCAATCCTCTAGGGAAAGAGCATTAACATTAAGCATAAGTTAAATATTAATTAAGGAAGAGCAAAATGAAAAAAGTACAAAATGGTTTTACACTAATCGAGCTACTGATTGTAATTGCAATTATCGGTATTTTAGCGGCAGTGGCACTGCCTGCGTATAATACTTACACACAAAAAGCGAAGTTCTCTGAAGTTATTTTGGCGACATCGCCGCTGAAACAGTCTGCAGATCTATGTGGTCAAGTTAATAACTCTTTACTTAACTGTACAGCAAGTGCTGGACTAAAAACTGTTGGTGCTTCTGGTTATGTTGCTAGTGTTACGCCTAGTGGTCAAAGTGCAACTGGAATTACAATTACAGCTGTATCGCAAGACATTGATACTGCTAACTCAACTTATATTTTAACTGGTTTACTAAGTGGTGGGCAGGTAACTTGGACTCCTTCTGGTACTTGTCTCGCAAATGGTCTTTGTTAATAGCGAATGACAACCCTTAATATTAGTGGCCTGGCTTCCAGCCTGGCCACT
>NZ_CEZLMY010000242.1:0-4000 GCF_983033635.1 Psychromonas sp.
AGATCTATTTCAGTATCAAGGCCTGAACCCGTTGTGCTGTTGATTAGCGTTTTTACGGTCTCGATAACTTTGCTCTATCTTCGCTAATAAAGTAGTAGGGGAGTCAGTCCAACCTGGCGATCCAGATACCTGTTCTACCTGCACATGGCCATCAGGATGATAAATTTCATGGGGAAAACGTATTATGCCAAGAGTTGTATCGGGTTTGTTTTTAATAATTCCAAGTAAAATCAGTTGTTAAATTCATAAGGGTTAAGGCTTATCAAGCGGCAAACTGACAGATACTTCAACGCCCAAATTATCAGCTCGGTTTTGAATGCTGATTTCACCCTGGTGAAATTCGCTGATTATTTTGGCGATAAACAAGCCTAAACCTAAATGGGTTTTATTTTGCCTGCTTTGCGGGCGCACTGAAACCATGGATTTTAATAGTTCATCACTCATATTTTCTGGCAATAGTGGACCGATATTAGAAACAGTTATTAATGCATTCTTTGCCTGCTGTTTAAGTGAAATTTCAATGGGATTTTGGGGTTCACTAAACTCCATCGCATTACTGACTAATTTATCCAATAGTTGTACGATAAAATCCGGCTCTGCGTTGATGATTAATGTTTTATCGTTTTGATTTAACTCAAACTGATACTCATTGTAGGTCATTTGATAACCCTGAACACAGCCATCAAGCAACTCATTTACAGGAAGATGCTCTTTTTCACTGCTTTGCAGGCTTTGCTCAATACGTGTAGCTTCACTCATACTGGATAAAATGCGATTTAATCGACTGATCCCTTTTTCTGCTCGGTGGATATATTTCTGGTTTTCATCGTTTTGTGGCAATAATGACAGGTTTTCCAGAGATGAACGTACCACTGCAACCGGAGTACGCAGTTCATGAGAGAGACGAGATGACAGGTTTTCCAGATAAAAATGATACTGCCCTAAACGGTTAACCATATCCGATAATCCCCGAGACAGATCGCCAATCTCATCACCGGATGTTGAGGGGGAAAAAGGTACTGAAATACGCCCTTGAGAGTCGATGGCGTTATCAGCCTGATCACGTAATTTACGAATGCGCGAGGCGATATTGGAGGCAAAAACAAATAACAGTAATGTGCCGATAATAATAATACTGAGTAATACATTAAACAGTTTTTCCAGTGCTTTATTACGCAGAGTGCGGATGCCGTTGGTGGTCTCTTCTGCGACTACAATACCCATCACTTTATCGCCGACCATGATCGGGCTCGCTGCAGATAAAATCATCGCTTTTTTGTCTTTTGTTAAAGACCAGCTTGACTGTGATTTTCCGGTTAATACCAGTTTGATAAATTCACTGTTTAATTGCGTTGAATCTTGTAAGTCATCGATAAAATCACCTGGTGGGGGAGACAAGATAAGGCTATAAAGCGGAGCAAGTAAGTTGTTTTGCAGTTTATCCCACAGTGAATTATCTGTTTGCTTATTCTGCTCATCTGAACCCCACACGCCATCTGCCTGACGGATATCACCTGCTTTGGCCAATACGCGCTGGTGACGATCCACCACCCAGATGCGCGAGCGGCTATGGCTCATACCTTTAATTATTCGCGCAATTTCTGGAGAGGGTACTAATACGGTGCCAAGTTTTTGTAAATTATGGGTATTAGATGTGGAGATGATATTGTCCACACGGCGGTTATTCTTATCTGATACAGTATGCAAAGCAAAACCTAATTTATTACCCAGCATATCAAGGGGAAATCGAAATTCGATATTATAACCGGCTGCAGTTTGTTTCCAGTAACCTTGAATGCGTTTTTCACGTTGTAATTCGCTAATATCACTGTCGGGATTGGGTCTTAAAAAGGCATTAAACCAACCATCTTTATGAACTGAAATTACATAGTGTTGTAACTTTTCCTGTGGGGAGCTTAGCGCAATTATAAGGTGATCGTTTTTATCTATTTGACGTGAATTAGGGTTACGAAAAACGGGATATTGATCATTGACCTGCAAATAGCCATATAAGTAGCCATCGCGTTTTCCTACCATATGGGTAAAGGAGATGGGGTTGCTGCTGTTTTTATCTGCCTGAAAACGCACATAGTCCGCACCATAAAACAGACTCTGTTTGTGATTCGCTTGCCAGTCATCCAGCAATCCATCAATTTGGATTACCTGTTTTATATCGTAAGCGTAAAGATCTTTACCTGCTTCAACTTCTTGCAAAAAACTGGCCTGAGAATTAAACAGTTTAGGCCTTTCATGCAGGGCGGTTGCAACAGCGCGTGTTGTACCGATTAGGGTTTGCTCCTGACCTTGGCGCAGGAATTTTTCCATCTCCCACACATATTGATAACCGAGCCAGGGTAATATCAATAAAAAGCTCGAGATGAGTATCACTTTACTGCGCAGGCCGATTGAAAATTTGTTCACAGTGTTTCTTCTTGTGAAATATCCCAACGGTAACCCATGCCGTACACGGCAGTGATTTCGTTAAAGTTGGCATCTAAATTAATAAACTTTTTACGAATGCGCTTGATATGTGAAGTGATGGTATTGTCGTCAACCACCATATTAGCATCCTGCATCAGTTGCTGACGGTTACGTACAATGCCGGCGCGATTTGCCAGTGCATGGACAATCCAAAATTCGGTGATTGTAAAATCAAGAGGTTGTTCTGCCCAGAAAATCTGCATTCTGTCGCTATCGATAGTTAATAAACCGCGCGCTAGTATTTTGTTTTGATCGCTTGGTTTTTGCATTACGTCGATGCGGCGAAACAGCGCACTGATCCGCACCATTAAGTGCTCAAGTCCAATATCTTTCGTTAAGTAATCATCCGCCCCTAAGCGTAAGCCGGATATTGTGTCAAAGTCATTATCACGTGCAGTTAAAAATATAATTGGCACAGTGGAAGATAGTAAACGCAGTGACTGACAAAGCATAAAACCTCCGTCATATTCATCGCCTAAACCGATATCAATAATAGCAAGATCCGGAAGGCGAACTTCAAAAGCACGGATCGCATCAAGGCGGTTTTCATAACTGTTCACCTGATAACCGTGTTTACACATTAAATCTGCATAATTTTCGCGAATGTTTTTTTCGTCTTCAACGATCGCAATACGTTTCATTTTGTAGATCCTTGTTGTCTCTCTTAACAGCAGTATACGTGAAAAACGGTCACTAAAAAGAGGCTGGCGGTGATTGCCTTTTTTTGAACACAATTGATCAGCACTCTGCCTTTTTCTTACCCCTTAATAAACACAACTGTCTGCTTAAATTAACTCATCAGTTCAACAGCACACTATTTTACACAACATAAATTTTAAGCAGCTTAAAAGGGTAAAAGTATGACTAATAATAAAAATCAATCAACATTCAAAAAATCGGTACTGAGCATTGTGATCATCTCTACAATCACGGGTGGTTTAATCGCCTTAGAGCAGTATCAATCTGAACCTGATTTTTTACCAACAAATGATCCGCACAACATAGCGGGGTTACTTGAAAGCAGTATGGCTAGCACGGATGTGCAGGAGCTGGCATTAATTGCACAAGCGAACCTGCTTTCGCAACCGCAGATTGAATCTGAGTTGCAGGAACAGGTGCAATATCCCATAGAAATTGAACAACAAGATGAAACGCAGGTAGACGCTCAGCAAACATCAGTTAAGGAGGGAAATAAAGCCAGCACAGATCAGCTTGAGCCTGTCGAGGGTAAAAAAATGGTGATTGAAAATGAGGTGTTATTTGCATTTGATTCCAGCGAGATAAATCCTTCCTATTTTCAGTCATTAAATGAAAGCGCTGAGTTTATGAAAAGCCAAGGTGCGAACAATAAAGCTGTGTGGCAAGTGGTGGGGTATGCGGACCGAACTGGTAATGTTTTATACAATGGCAAACTTGCTAAAAGACGAGCACAAGTCGTGGCTGAATTTTTAGTTGATAAAGGCGTTGCAGAAGAGCAGTTGGCAATTATCTCATTAGGTGCCAGCAGTCCGCAAAACGC
>NZ_CEZLMY010000243.1:0-3999 GCF_983033635.1 Psychromonas sp.
TGGGCAAGGCGAGAGGCAACCATCTTCAGCGTTATAAAACCTTGATGTAGAATGCTAGATCTTCGGCTTTATGCCTTGAATCTAGTCACCTCTCGACTTGCTGATTCCTGCATCTTCAAGTAGCTTGGGTATTATATTAATAACCAAGTAATAAACGATTAATTTTGATGTGACCCTCTTTATCCATTCTTGACAAATCGGTATTGATAACGGACACAGAATGCTGATTATTTAAGCTTGTTAACCAGTCAATAAAGCGGCCAAATTCAACATCAGTGATCCACACTTCGAGCTGCTGTTTTTTATTCACAATGCGTGAAAACTTGATGCCATGTTGCCTGGCACTTTTATTAACAACTTGCGTTAAGCTTAATTTTTTACTGCTTACTTTCTGTTTAGCCACCCCGGCTTGCACCAATACAACCGCTTTATCCTGCACCCAACTCAATGTTTGCTCAGCACGGCTCAACTCCTTTTTGCTCTGTTGCAACTGGTTTGCTAACGGCTTCCAAGCGCCCCAGTAAACAATGGCCAGCAATAAAAAAGCAGCACTGACTAATGACAGTTGTTGTTCTCTTTCGGAAATACTTTTCCACCAATCTTTAAACTGTTCAGTCATTATCTTTTCCTTATTGTTAGCAAACCGCTAACACGATCTTTACTGCTATTAAGTGCGCCTTGCTCCACGCTGAAATGCTTAGGTATTGAATCGGTGAATTTTTCAAATGATTGGAAGTTATTACCACTGACTAAAATTCGCATCTCAAGTTTTTTTCTATCAAATTTAAGGCTAGTCGCTTCAAGCTCCGGATTATTTACAAAAGCAGGTAGTAACTCATTAAGCATCGATAAAAAACCGGATTCAGCAACACCGCCATCTAAGCCAAGCAACATGCTTTTAAGTTTTTTCTTAATACGTGCGTATTTTAATTTATCCTGCAAAGGGAATGCTTGTTTATAAACAGCTTCAACTTGCTGTTTAACTAACAGGGTTTGTTTTTCTACCTGCATATTTTTCAGATAAAGGTTAAACATCAGGAAAACAAACAAGACGGCGGTTAAAACAGCTGGAATTCGCCACTTTTCAAGTTGTTTATTACTCTCTTTTTTCGGTTTAAATTCCCCCGTTAGCAGGTTTATTTTATTATTCAGGGTTCCTTTTGCCAGTAACTCCATTGGTAACATGGCATCACTATTAGTCCACTGGCCAACAGTGCTTTCAGGGAACGGGCTGTAACTTTCGATCTGCTGTGATAAATTCTCTTCGAGTTTACTCTCTAATATAAAGTCAAGCATTGTTTCCTCACAGCTCCAAGCAAGGTCATGACTCTCTCTGATTATCCACTGCTTTTCGAGCTGCAGCGCCTGCCACTTTCCGTCAACACAAGGCAGGGTTAAACCTTCAGGGATCAACTGTTTGCAGCTTATCTGTGCGGCCTCTAACCAGTTCAGCCAAGTTGATATTTTCTGTTTGTCACAAATCGCGACATGCAGTAAATCTGTCTGTTTTGCGATAACAGAAAAGTGTAATTTTTCTACATCAGATGCCAGCTCTTCTTCCACCAGATAGGGTAACGCCTGTTGCATTTGACGATTAAAAACACCGTTAATAGTGATCGCTTTAATGCACACATCCACACCGGGCAGCAAACAGATAACAGCACGTTGCTGTGCTTTTTCGCTTAATAAATTTAATTGCTGCGCATTATCAACCTGTCCTGAGGCAATAATTTCATTTTCACTATCTGACCATATAAGCCAATGATTTTTCTGCGAAGCTTCACTTGCTAAGCGGATTATTAATCGTTCAGTCACCAACAATCTCCATCATACCCGTCGTTGTTACGGCGCGTATTATCCATTTATTCTGTAACACTAAGTTCATTTAAATCCACCAGATTGATAACGGATCACTTTTGCCTTTTTAGCGTCAATTTTAAATAAAAGCTTAACTGTCAGTAAGCGTTCTTCAAATTCAACAATACCGTTTAATTGAAAAAACTCACTGCTGACACTTAGCTGTTTTTTTAAGGCCGCCGATATATCTAAGTCCTTAAAGAGGCTGTTTGCTAAAAAATCACTGACATTATTCCAACCACTCGTTGGGCGATCATCTAGTAATTTTTGGAAATCAGAGACAGTAAGATCATGCTCTCTCTTAAACAAGGCATATAAAATTTCAGGCTGCTCCACACTCACGGTATTAACATTAATAATCAGATCCTGTGAGGGAACTGCACATAAATAGGGCGCTATTTTTTCATATACTTTTTGCCCCACCCCCTGCACCGCTCGAAGTTCACTGATATCAACCATTAAATTATTTGCGGCTAAATGGGCAACACTTCGCCCTTGATAAAAACTATCTTCTGCACCTTGAGCGGCATCGCTTTTATCATCTGGATCAACCCAGTCCCGCGTCGATTCGGCAACCATCTCGGCTTTGTAATCATTTAAGCCGATAGCTTCTAATAAATATTGGAATTGGCTTACCGGCACGGCAGGCGTATTACCCTGGTCTTGCAGACCAACAGCATTAACATTAAAACAACTGCGCTGATCTTTAATCTGCCCGGCCAGATTACCGTTATCAAGCGGGAATACCATATCTGGTGTTGCCCATATTTGATCCAAGCTCACCACCTCACTATCAGCAAAATCCTGATCTAAAATCATTCTTCCTAAATCTGCCGAGGCCTGCCCGTACCAATATACTTTTTGCGAAAAAGTTAACCCCTCAGTACGCTTTAAACTTAACGTTAAACGTCCGGTCATAGTCGCTGCAATAGTTACCATGATGGCCAAAATCATTAAAACTGTAATTAAAGCGATACCACCTTGTTTTTTCTTATTAACTACAGCCATTATTGAATAACCTCACCAGCGGAGATTAAAAAAACACGACGAATTTCAGAATAATGTTTGCTGGTAAAGTTAATTTCGATACCTGTTGGCAGCTTTTTTTCAGGCTCCCATGTGCTTTGCCAACCATTATTCCAAAAACGGAAACTGAGTTTTTCAATATTATTTAATAATACCTGCACTTCCGGCTCTTGCCCTGCCACTAAATCAGGGTAAAGAAAATACAAACGTTGTAATTGCCCCTCTTGTAGTCGATAACGTACCCGTAAAATATTAGAACGAGGCAGTAAACCAAGCGGGTTTTGCCAACCTAGACGGTTAAATTCAATGCCCTGATCTTCTGAGTCAAACAGTGAACTGCCCGCTGTGATAACCCGTAATTTATCTTGTTCCCCACTCTCATCCCGCGAGGTTCGCGCCACAATTTGGGTAAAGTCCTGTTCAATAATAAGCATTGCTCGTTGCAGTTGCGTCAATGACTCACTGTGCTCTTTGCTTATCTCACCACTGCGTAAAACACCTTGTAATACCTGATAAGCGGTCAGGCTTAACATCGCAAAAATTGCGATAGCAATTAACACTTCAAGTAGTGTAAAGCCTTTGCTTAAAGAGCTGGAGAATGAAAAGTTACTATTTCGCAATGTAGGTCCTAATATAAGCTAGTGCGCTACCCTCTTTCTGAGCACTCACTTCAATATCCAATGCTTTAAAGTTGCTATCACCTGTTTCCACCGTTTGATAACGTAAATGCCAGCTGTTTCCGGCAAACTCTTCTGTGTCATTTTGCCAGCTTGATGATGGCCACTTCTTTTGCAATTTCAATTCCACCAAACGGTTACTTGCAACCCATAGAGCAAAGGTTTTATCTTGCAGATAAGCTTGATTATTTAACGCTTCAGAAGCTGATTTCATCACAGCTAAACCGGACGTCGCCAAAATAACCAGCGCAAGCATCACCTCAAGCAATGTCATGCCCTGTTGTTTTACTGCTGTTATTTTCAACCTTGATTTCATTGTTTTTCTAACTCAGATAAGCTTGATTATTTAACGCTTCAGAAGCTGATTTCATCACAGCTAAACCAGACGTCGCCAAAATAACCAGCGCAAGCATCACCTCAAGCAATGTCATGCCCTGTT
>NZ_CEZLMY010000244.1:0-3988 GCF_983033635.1 Psychromonas sp.
GATTCAACCGTTACACCGTTATTGCGCAGGGCATCCAGCATGGAAGTTTCCGGACCCACCTCAATCTCCTGACCGGTTTCTTTGATTGCTATTCTCGCGGCAGTTGCGATGCCAAAATTTATAAATATCTCTGCAGATGCAAAAAAGTCTTCTTTGGACAGTTTTGCTGGCAATTTAAAATCGACTAATAATCTTGTTATGAGCAAAGCAGGCTTTGCAGGAATTAAAAGCTCAAATACAGTAACCAATATTCCAACTATTCTGACACTGGGGGATCTGTATATTTTCAATGATAAGATGAGCATTAAGCCCGAACACTTAAAAAGTGCAATGCACTTTAACGGTTTTACTTCTTCTGAGTTCTATGCTTCTATCCTGCCAAATACTTATCTCTATCTGGGTGATAAAGAATTAACCAGACCTGAATTACAGGGGTGTAACTGTTTTGTACAAATAACACGGACACTTTTTATGGAATCAGGCCAAGCAGCAGAGTACTCTGATTTCAAAATAAATCGATTTTATGAAGGTTGTTAAATGGGATTTTAGGGTAAAGTATTGTCTTTTGCCTAAAAGAACAAAACGCAGAACTTGACCCCATATTTTGTACAGTATAATTAAAGTTGTTTTATTATCCTGGCCGGATTTCCGGCAACTACAGTGCGGGTTGGTACATCTTTGCTGACAACAGCTCCGGCACCGATCACGGCATCATCACCGATTGTAATGCCGGGCAATATAATTGCCCCGCCGCCAATCCATACATTCTTACCTACATGTATGGCTTTGGCTGTTTCCCAACCTTGAATCCTTCTATCTGCTTGTAGAGGATGGGTGGCAGTATAAAATTGCGCATTGGGCCCGACCATAGTGTTCTCACCAATGTAAATAGGTGCATTATCCTGTAGGGTGACATTAACATTAATATACACCCGCTTGTCGAGATGCACATGCAGGCCGTAACTGATGTAAAAAGGCAATGCAATAATAGCTTCTGGTGATTTGTGTGGTAACAGCTTGGTATCGTGCTGGTAATCGAACGATAAATTTGCACGCCGATTCAATTCCTGCTGTTGTGCTCTCAGTGTCATTATTTCTGTGTCCAGGTAGCTATATTCCTGACCTGAAATCATTTTTTGATAGTTGCTGTCTGCCTGCGTCATATCTTTTCCTGCTTATTTTTTTACCAAGTAGATTATTTTCAACTCGAAATAGATGCCAAGCAAATAAATGCTCTTAGCTTAAACTCTTAGACTCAGATCTTGTCTTTTGCCTAAAAGAGCAAAATGCGGGACCAGACCTGTTCCCATAGTACTTTATGTTCCCGAATTTATATATTCAGCCACTATTGGTAGCTCATAGATAAACCAACACCCACATCCATAATATTCGTTGATTTTGATAGCTTAATTTTATATTCCAAGCTTGTGCAATGACATGGGTGAATATTTTTTATATTCTGCTCATTAAAATAATTCAGCGTACCTTCGGCTTGAACTTCACTTGGTTCAATAAGATGAAAACCACCAATTACATCTAAAATTCGGTCATCATTACAAACCTTTTTTGCATACTCGATAATGTTACAAATACCTGCATGAGAGCAGCCTGTAATTATTACTAAACCTTGAAATGATTTATATACTAGTGCGGAGTCATCATAAACATGATCATCTACCATTGAATATAATTTCTCACATTGACCAATTGGCTCAATATTTTCAAAATCATTACCTCTCTCTATCTCACCTAGAAAGACAAGATTATCAGTTATCCATAACGGTTCACTCGCCAGAGTAGTACCAAAATATCTACCAATTTTTTTACTATCTAAAATAGAGCCGATTTCATCACCACTATACTCTTTGTATGAAAAAGCTTCTGGATGCGCTATAACAGTTGGATTGATGTAATTTAAATTTTCTGCTTTTGCCTCAGAGTAAAATTTCACAAGAGGAACTAAACCACCAGTATGATCATTATGTCCGTGAGAGATAACAACGTAGTTAATATCCATAAGGGACTCATCCATTTTTCGCGCGTTTTTTATAAATATATCTGAATATCCCACATCAAATAATATCTTGGTATCACCGTCACAAATCAAATACGAGACAGCTGGCTCAGCTAAATAATAACGATCTATTATTGTGTTGTTATCCACTAAAACTTTCAATTCCATGATTTATTTCCCACACTCATTCTTCAGTTATATTGTTGTAATATCAGTAACTTTCAAAGGAAAGTGAAACATCACCTAGGGAACATAACACTCCAGTTAATGCGCAAAGTATTATAGGTAGCTGAATAAACTTGCTCCTTGAGTTTCTCCATGATTAGTTCGTTCGTCATATTCATGATTTAACAAGCCCAACTCATCTACAAGCTTGTATCCAATTCCATTAGCCTTTTGCTCCAATTCTGAACATGTAGCTAGTGAGGGCAGTTCAGTTATTTTTTTCTGAATCTTTTGAGCTATTGCTATAGCCAATTGATGGTGCCCTTTTTCATGAATCACCAAATTGGGATACCACTTATTCCATATTCCATTTACTTCTTCAATATCACTAACAAGCTTTGGAAGCGTATAAGTGGTATTTAACTCTGTATTTACATAAGTAATCCAACAACTATTTTTATTATATTTCCACCTGAAATTCCATTTTATATACGAATATGCATAGCCATGAAAAATACTTCCGTCACTTTTTATTGGAGAAGTTTTATTTAATGAGCTAAGAATTTCAGTTTTTGAATTGGGATTTACCTGATAAAATTTATAACTTTCATCGACAGATTCTTTTGCAAGCGTCAAAGATGAAAATGCCATGAACAGTCCACCCAATAACACCATTATCAATTTCATTGATTATCACCTTTTATTTTTGCATAACACTCACCGTAAGCGGCCGAGTGAAACTAGGTCCAGCTTTGCTGGCCTTGTCAGCTCTTTTACTCAATTACCAGGCTACCATCATCGTTAAATTGCCAGCAGTCACCATAAGCGACTTCCCACAAGTATCCATCTGGATCTGAGAAATAACCGCTATATCCACCCCAGAAAACATCTTGAGCTTGCTTCTCAATTTTGCCACCCGACTTTTCTGCAAGTTTTAATATTGCATCTACTTCCGATTTTTCTTTTGTATTGTGAGCCAGCGTAATACCCGAAAATTCAGGACGCTCAGCTTTGAAATCAGGAGACACATCTTTTGCCAACTCATCGAAAGGATACAGAGCTAAGCACACACCGCCTGTTTTGAAAAATACGATACCTGAGTCGGGCTTCCTTGATGTCGGGAACCCTAAAGATGTATAAAATTCATAAGACTTTTCTAGATCTGACACACCTAAAGTAATAATGCTGATTCTTGGTTCCACTTTCCTAACCTCTTAATTTAACTGCTTGGTATGCGTTTATTTCTCTGGAGCATACATGGCAAATACTTCTGCTCCGGTCAATTCCTTGCTTTTATTGGTAAAGCAATAGTAGTCAGGCCTTTTATCACTAAAGTATTGAACCTCAATTTCCAATCCTTTCAGCTCGGGAAAGAATCCCGCCGGAATACTATATTCACCTGTACCTTTGATTCTATAAAACAAATGCGTACCACAGTTCGCACAAAAACCTCTTTCGGCCCACTCGGACGAGTCAAAAACATGTATTTGATCATCTCCTTCAATTTCTAATTCCGTTCCACACTGCAATGCGAGCGCTGGACCACCTCCCCACTTTCTACACATATCACAATGGCACACGGTTATATTCGGACTTATGTTATTAGCTTTAATTTTCACACTTCCGCATAGACAGCTTGATTCTCCCGAAACAAAATCCTTCATAAATTTATCCTCAGCACTAACGTCTTAAATAACGGGCAAAATAAAGTAGTGTCGAGCGCAGCGATACTTTATTTTGTCCTGTTGATTTTTTTGTGTACGCCCAGCATGGGCATGAACTAATGAGGTGAAAGTCCTCTGTAGGAAG
>NZ_CEZLMY010000245.1:0-3963 GCF_983033635.1 Psychromonas sp.
AGGGTTAATAGCTCTCCGAGAGTTCAAATCTCTCCTCCTCCGCCACATTTAAAAAGGCTTCTCATATGAGAAGCCTTTTTTCGTTTCTACATCTGTGAACTGTGAAAGTTTGAAATATCTCCGACTCTTCGTTCAGCCACATTTAAAAATGCTTCTCAATTGAGAAGCATTTTTTCGTTGGGGCGTTCTAAATTAGCGCGTAATAATAGTTTTTAGGGGATAGTGCTGATAGTTCAAATATCTCCAGCCCTTCACTAAAGCACATTTTGAAAGACTAATCATTTTAGAAGCTTTTTCGTTGCAAAGATGAATAGTTACACATTTCCTTTCTTTATATATACATATTTGTACACTTCTATTTTTCGGCACTATTATTACTATTATCAGTATTTATTTAGCATTGAGTTTTACAATAGATTAATTTACGTTATTGTTAAGTAACGCAAATAGTGATGTTTTTTGATTATGTGAAACTTAACTTTTTGGGTACTATCAGCCAGTTGTAAACTGCAGCCTTTTTTATTTGATGTGTAAGTTGTGTGCTTAGGCATTTACGGAGAAATTTTTTGTGATAAATATCCTGTTGGTCGATGACCATGAATTAGTTCGTACAGGGATTCGCCGTATCATTGATGATGTTCGAGGCATGAAAGTTATTGGAGAGGCCGAAAGTGGCGAGGAAGCTGTGAAATGGTGCCGCAGCAATGATCCTGATGTTGTGTTGATGGATATTAATATGCCCGGTATCGGGGGTTTAGATGCCATGCATCGTATTTTACGCATTAATGAAGATATCAAAATCATTATGTTGACTATGCATACAGAGAATCCTTTCCCATCTAAAGTTATGCAGGCAGGCGCGGCGGGTTACTTAAGTAAAGCTGCTGCTCCTGATGAAGTGCTGAAAGCTATCCGTTCTGTTAACTCGGGACAACGTTATTTAGCACCTGAAATTGCTCAACAGATGGCGCTTTCACAAATATCCCCTGCAACTGAAGATCCTTTTAGCGTACTTTCTGAAAGAGAGTTACAGATCATGATGATGATAACAAAAGGGCAACGTGTGGTAGATATCTCAGAACAACTTAGCCTGAGTCCGAAAACAATCAATAGTTATCGTTACCGTTTGTTTGATAAATTGGGTGTGAATGGTGATGTAGAGTTAACGCACTTAGCTATTCGTTATGGCATGCTTGATGCGGATACGCTGTAATATATTGCAAACAAACAATATGGCACCTGCGGGTGTCATTTTTGTATGAGTTCATTTTCTGCACAGGCATTTTTAAAAACAGTCACCAGTGAACCTGGTGTTTACCGTATGTTTAATGATCAGCAGACGGTAATATACGTCGGCAAAGCAAAAAATTTAAAAAAACGCCTTAGCAGTTATTTCAGTCTTACCCAAAAACATCCTAAAACATTAGCCTTAGTCAGTCATATTTATAATATTGAAGTGACTGTAACCCATACAGAAACCGAAGCGCTCATTTTAGAGCACAACTTTATCAAGCAATATAAACCTAAGTACAATGTATTGTTACGTGATGACAAATCCTATCCTTACCTGTTTTTAAGCGCTCACAAACATCCTCAACTAACACTTGTACGCGCACAAAATAGAAAACGCAAAGGTACCTATTTTGGTCCCTATCCAAGTGGTGGGGCGGTACGTGAAAGTTTACATCTGATGCAAAAGTTATTTCCAATTCGCCAGTGTGAAGATAGTTATTACAGTAATCGCTCGCGCCCTTGTCTGCAGCATCAATTAAAGCGTTGTTTAGCTCCTTGCGTTAATGCTATGCCTGAAGAGGAGTATAAACATCAGGTCGATCTCGCCACTGAGTTTTTACAAGGTAAAAGTCAGCATGTTATTAACCAGTTGGTTAATGAAATGGAGAAAGCAAGTCAAGAGCTTGAATTTGAAAAAGCGGCACTAAGACGTGATCAAATTCAATCATTAAAAAAAGTACAAGAACAGCAATGGGTCAGTGGTGATATTGAGCAGCTCGATGTAATAGGGGTTGTTTATAAGCATGGTATTGCCAGTATTCATCTGTTATTTGTTCGTCAAGGACGGATTCTTGGGAGTCGTAATTATTTTCCTAAAGTACCTAAAAACTCCAGTAAAGACGAAGTCTTAAGTTCTTTTTTAAGTCAGTTTTACCTGTCTGGTCAAAACGGCAGGGCTATTCCCAAAGAAATTTTGCTCAGTGATGATTTTTCTGAGCGTTTTGTTTTCACTGAGCTATTTACTGAATATTGCGGATATAAAACCGTATTAAAAATCGAGATGCGCGGTGAACGTGCAAAATTTATTAAACTTGCTCAAACCAATGCCAAAATCGCTTTACAAACTCATCTCAGCCAAAAAAATAATATCTTGCAGCGTTATCAACTGCTCGAAGAAAAACTAGAACTGACCAAACCTATTGAACGTATGGAGTGTTATGACATCTCGCATATGATGGGGGAAAAAACAGTCGCGTCTTGTGTGGTATTTAACCGGGAGGGTGCTAATAAATCAGCTTACCGTCGTTTTAATATTACCGGGATCACGCCCGGGGATGATTATGCCGCAATGGGACAAGTGTTAGCACGTCGTTTTAAAGATCCGCAGGCACCTGAAAATATTCCTGATATTATCTTTATTGATGGGGGGCTCGGGCAGCTAAGTCAAGCAGAGGTTATTGTTAGCTCCTTAGAGCATAACTTTGACGGTAAATACCCTTTGTTAATCGGTATTGCAAAAGGCGTAACACGAAAAGCTGGCTTAGAAACATTAATATTAGCCGAGAGCCATGAAATATTAGAAATGTCGGATGATTCACCTGCATTGCATTTGATTCAGCAAATACGTGATGAATCACATCGATTTGCAATTATGGGACATCGCCAGCAACGAGATAAAAAAAGACGTACTAGTACGTTAGAAGGAATTAACGGAGTCGGAGCTAAACGTCGTCAAATTTTATTAAATCATTTTGGAGGTTTACAGGGGGTAAAATCGGCAAGTGTTGATGAGCTGGCAAAAATACCCGGTATCAGTTTTTGTTTAGCTGAAAAAATATATGAAGCTTTGCATCAGTAAAGATAGCCGCATATTTAATAATTAACCTTGTTAACTATTTGCATTATGAAACAATAAAATGCAAAAATAGGTCGCTCACATAAAGGATATATTAATGCTAAACATTCCCAATATTTTAACTGGTTTTCGAATTTTCTTAATTCCAGTTTTTGTGCTTTTTTATTATTTACCGGTTACTTGGGCAGCTCCCGCTGCAGCTTTTATTTTTTTGCTTGCCAGTATTACTGATATTTTAGATGGTTATCTAGCGCGAAAACTTAATCAACAAACGGCTTTCGGTGCCTTTTTAGATCCGGTTGCCGATAAAATTATGGTCGCGGTTTCATTGGTTATGATTGTTGAACATTATGCTGTCATTTGGATTGCCATTCCGGCAATGATAATGATTTGCCGGGAAATCATTATCTCAGCATTGCGTGAGTGGATGGCTGAGTTGGGTAAACGTGCCAGTGTTGCAGTATCGTGGGTTGGTAAAATTAAAACAGCTGCGCAAATGCTGTCACTGTTTTTATTGATTTGGCAGTACTCAAGAGAAATGGAATGGGTTGGTTTTACTTTTTTATATATAGCAACAGCATTAACGCTTTGGTCAATGATTGTGTATTTAAAAGCAGCATGGCCTGCACTGAGTGAAAATGCCTAATATTTTGCTGGATAAACAAACGCTTCGTTTGAAAAAACAGCGAACAGCATGAAATTAACAAAAAAGTTGCTAAAGAGTGTTGACTCAGTTCGGAAAATCCTTAGAATGCGCACACATCGAGAGGGGAAACAGTTTACTGCAAACCTTAAGATTGTAATTGAAATGTGATGCGGTACTAGCTCAGTGGTAGAGCACAACCTTGCCAAGGTTGGGGTCAAGAGTTCGAATC
>NZ_CEZLMY010000246.1:0-3915 GCF_983033635.1 Psychromonas sp.
ATGATCAATGGTTTATCAATACACGCGCGTAAATCCATGCCAGCAGATCCTGCTGTTGCATGTTCCGGCAGTGGAAACTCATTACCAATACGCGGGTCAAGAATTTTAAGTTCAATTTGTTTCATTGTTATGATCCATTATTTTGTAAACTACTGTTTATATTGTTGATAAATAATTTCAAGCAATTGATGCGCGACCGCTTTTTTATCAGCAAGTTTTATATCAAATCTTTGTTGGGCAGAAAATACACTTAATGCATTTTTTTCACTATTAAAACCTTGCCCTGCTTTAGCAACATCGTTTGCTGCAATCAAATCTAAGTTTTTACGTTTTAATTTATCTTTTGCATAACACTCAACATCTTTTGTTTCGGCCGCAAAGCCAACACAAAAAGGACGATTTTTATCCTTTGCAACATCCGCAATAATGTCAGGATTTTTAACTAATTTAAGCGTTAAATCATCAATGCCTTGTTGTTTCTTCATCTTATGCTGTGCAACCACTTCAGGTCGATAGTCCGCCACAGCAGCACAGGCGATAAAAATATCACAGCTATTTAGGTTTTCTAAACTTGCTTTGTGCATCTCTAACGCAGTTTTTACATCGATCCGTTTTACATTAGTTGGTGTGGTCAGATTAACTGGCCCGCTGATTAAAGTTACATTTGCACCCATTTTTTGGGCAACTTCAGCCAATGAGAACCCCATTTTCCCTGAACTGTGATTACTAATATAACGGACGGGATCAAGCGCTTCTTGCGTCGGCCCTGCAGTAATAGTGATATTTACATCTGCAAAAACAGCGTGTGGTACATTAAAAAAATCAACCACTCGCGCAACTAACTGTTGAGGTTCAAGCATTCGACCAGGGCCAATATCCCCGCAAGCTTGCGGGCCCTCTCCCGGCCCCCATATCAACAAACCTCGTAGAGCCAATACACTGATATTTTCCTGCGTTGCTGCCGCTTGATACATTTCCATATTCATTGCTGGTGAAACAGCAATTGGCGAAGGGGTCGCTAAACATAAGGTAGTTAATAACTCATCAGCTAAACCGGCTCGTAATCGCGCAATCAGATTAGCCGTTGCAGGGGCCAACAGAACAATATCAGCCCACTTAGCAAGCTCGATATGTCCCATACCAGCTTCAGCATTAGGATCGAGTAGATCATCGGCAATTGCGTGACCGGAAACAGCTTGCATGGTTAACGGAGTAATAAACTCTTTTGCTGAAGATGTCATTACAATACGGACATCAGCACCTTGATCCTTTAAGCGGCGAGTTAACTCGGCACATTTATAAGCAGCAATACCACCGGAAATACCTAATAATATTTTTTTTCCTGTTAAGGCATGAATAACAGACATAAAGAGCACTCAATAAACAGACCCAAATAGCTTGGGTAGAATTAAAAAAGAGCAACAGGATAACACAAAGTAGTTATGCAATATGTGACAAAATCGTCTAGATTTAATGTCTTGTTTATATAATCGGTATTACCTATTTATGACAAAATTAAAAGACTGGCCCGATCAAGAGAGACCACGAGAGAAGCTCTTATCACAAGGAACAAGCGCCCTCTCCGACGCAGAACTATTAGCAATATTCTTAAGAACAGGCTGCAAAGGCTTGGATGTGGTCTCGCTCGCACGGCAATTAATTAGCGAGTTTGGAACATTACACGCATTATTTGCAGCATCAGAAGTTGAGTTTTGCAAAAAAAAAGGGCTAGGACGAGCTAAATATGTGCAACTGCAAACTGTACTGGAAATGTCCCGACGATATTTACAAGAGCCGATACTAAAAGGTGAACCTTTAACCAGTGCCATACAAACAAAAGCATTTTTAAACGCCAAAATGCATCATTTACCCTATGAAGTTTTTGCGGCACTTTTATTAGATACGCAACATCGCGTTATTCGTTTCCATGAATTTTTCTTTGGCTCTATCGACTGCGCAACCGTCCATCCAAGAATTATTGCCCAGAAGGTATTAGCAGAAAATGCAGCCGCTATTATTTTGGTTCACAATCACCCATCCGGCGATCCAACAGCCAGCATTGCAGACAAAAAAATCACCGAAAAAATCATCTCTGCTATGCAATTAATTGATGTGCGAGTTTTGGACCATTTCATCGTCGGGCATGAAAAATGTACCTCATTTGCAGAAAATGGATGGATTTAACGCTTAAATGAACAGTTTTGTTGATCTTTCATACCCAATCATGTATAAAATGCGCCCTCGACGCCTTTGGCGACGGCTAAAAAAGGTGTTCGACTATTTTGCTCGAGTAAAACTATTATTTTGGAGAACCGCGACATGTCTAGAGTATGTCAAGTTACAGGTAAGCGTCCAGCTACTGGTAACAATGTATCACACGCAAAGAACCGCACACGACGTCGTTTTTTACCTAACCTACAAACACATCGTTTTTGGGTAGAAAGTGAAAACCGTTTTGTAAAACTACGCTTAACTACTAAAGGTATGCGTATCATCGATAAAAAAGGTATTGATTCAGTATTAGCTGATATCCGTGCCAATGGTGAAAAAGTTTAAGGAGCTTAAAAAATGCGTGATAAAATTCGTTTAAATTCAAGTGCTGGTACTGGCCATTTTTATACTACGGATAAAAATAAAAAGACTATGCCTGAAAAATTTGAGATCAAAAAGTTTGATCCCGTTGTACGTAAGCACGTTATGTACAAAGAAGGCAAAATCAAGTAATTTTGATTTAACCTGACAAAAACCCAGTCTATACTGGGTTTTTTTATGCCAGTAGAAAACATAACAGGGAAATAGAGAGGGAAATACAATGCGCTTATCACGTAAAGGCTGGAACAATGTGCTTATCTTTGGCATTTTAATTATTGTTTTTCTTTTTAACTTTAGCCATAAACTAACTATTTCCCCTAAAGTTCAGCATCGCTCAGTGATCAGTAATGAATTAACCATTGTTGAGATAAAAACGCCTGATTTTAAAATAAAACGGGTCGGCCGCAGATGGAAAAGTGAGCCAAATATGGGGTTTTCTGAGTTGCAACTTTCGTTGCTGGTACAAAACTGGCAAACACTAAAACTACAAACGCAAGCCGCAATTGAAAATTCAACCAGCCCTTACATAATGCAAGTTTATATCGCAAACCAGGAACAACCAATAATCGTACAGTTATTTCAACAAGGTGATAATTACTTACTGCAAACAGACTCTACGATGTCGCTATTTTTAAGCGCAGAACAATTACCACTGCTATTAGGGCGTTAAGCTGACCTTTTGCGACTCAAATCGCGCGCTAAGATCAGTGAAAGACCGATCATCTGCAAAAAGATAGACCAGTTACGCAAAGTCGATACCTCTTTATTTAAAAGCATTTGCAATTCAGTCAGTTCTAAGTTTAAAAAGAATTTATGGTCTATTTCGTCACGGATGTTATTTTGATAATCATTTATTTTAAGATCCAGCTCTGTAATGTTTAACAAATCAGAGCTGGGAATTTGTTGATGAAGATGGGACTCAAGTAATCGGCTGAACTGTTTTGCTATCGGCTCCTTTAATTCGTCTTGGTTTAATAACAGATATAACATCTCTCTTTTCCGCTCAATACCTTCTATTTGCAACCACAGTAGATCCATCTCTTTATTATTATTGTTCATCTGCATAGACAGACTATTAAGCTGGCTACTTTTACCGTCAATAATAAAATGCGTCACCAAAGCTGCCGAGATATTAAATAACAGACCAATCAATACGATCAACCAAGTCGGTAGTCTTAACATAGATTTTCCTCCAGAAAAAAGTACACTGATATACCCAAACCACTTCAAGATACAGATTCAGAGCTTTGCCCTGATGCTAGAACAAGGCGCAATATGATGACCTTTCGAGCGATTAACTTCGTTAATCCTCTATCGGTAGAT
>NZ_CEZLMY010000247.1:0-3887 GCF_983033635.1 Psychromonas sp.
GCATTATTGATCAAACCTGCTAACTGCATCGATTGTGCTTGAACATAAGCCATTATTTGTTGAGCGGCTTGATTATCCGTTAGATCGGCACAGAAATAGTGGATATCCAGCTCCGGGTATTGAAGCATTAATTGTTGTTGAATCTCCTGCAGGCGCTGCTCTCGACGTGCAACCAATAGCAAAGAGAAGCCTTGTTTAGCAAGTTGAAAAGCAAACTCTTCACCCAATCCTGCACTGGCACCTGTAATTAATACTACTTTTTTCATATTTAACCCTTTTCGCTGAGTTACACTTTCTAGCTGAAACCATTTTCAATAAAACTAAGCTGTACCGCATTGCCGTTATCAGCACCACGTTTTTCTAAACCGACCGATATCCCCAGCAAACGAATCGATCTGTCTGGATTTTTCTCTAACAGATGATGCATTAATATTTTCAACATAGGTAAGGATAATTGATCTGATTTTCGTTCGGCACTTTTAACCGTGAAATCAGCAAACTTAATTTTAACCCCCACTTTGGTTATCAACTTTTCTTTGACGACTTTCTGCAAACGCCTTTCCAGCTCTTCATAAAACAGTGCAATCTTTTCAAGGCACTGCTCTTCACTAATAAGATCTTTTTCAAAGGTGTGCTCAACAGCCAATGATTTTCTCTCTCGGTTTGGTTCAACCACCCGGTTATCAATCCCCTGACTAAAATTAATTAATGCTCCGCCGAGTTTCCCAAATTCTAATAATAGTTTTTCCGGTGGATATTGCTGCACATCTAAACAACTGAAAAGCCCTTTCAATGCTAATTTTTGCTGCGCGACTTTTCCCACCCCGGGTATTTTTTTAAGGGCTAAGGTTTTAATAAATGAGTTAACCTGCGCGGGCGCAATCACACACTGGCCATTCGGTTTGTTTTCATCAGAAGCGATTTTTGCTAAAAATTTACAGGGGGCAATGCCGGCAGAGGCGGTTAAATTTAACTCTTCAAAAATTGCGCGACGAATATCTTGAGCAATATAGGTAGCGGAGCCTTTAAACAAAGTACAATCGCTAACATCTAAAAATGCTTCATCAAGAGAAAGTGGTTCAACCAGATCTGTATAACGAAAAAAGATCTCTTTTATTTTTTTAGATACATCTACATAAACTTGCATACGCCCGGGAATAATAACTAAATCAGGGCATAACTGCATTGCTTTAAAGCTTGGCATAGCAGAGTGCACCCCAAATTCACGCGCTTTGTAATTGCAGGTTGAAAGTACCCCTCTGCGCTCGCTATGTCCGCCGATCGCTAAAGGAATATCCTGATATTGAGGATTATCACGCATTTCGACAGCCGCATAAAAACAATCCATATCAATATGGATTATTTTTCGTTGCGTGGTAACAGAAAGTTCAGCCAAGATTAACACCTGTTTTTATAGACAGCTACATTTTCTGCTGTTTTGAATAAAATGCAAGCTAAAATTTATTTTGGATTATTTTTAGATCTAGTTTGACCTTCCCCTAAGGGTAAAGGCTAAGCTAATATTAATTAAGTTTAGTTAAGGAACTGATATGTCAATTTCATCGAATTTAAAATTGTCTGTATATGGTATGAATTGCGCAGCTTGTGCGACTCGATTACAAACAGCATTAAACGCGATAAAGGGTATTCAAGCAGAAGTTAATTTTGCATTAGAAAGCGCGCAGATTAGTTTTGATAACAGCATTGACCATACGAATACGCTTGTTGCTATTTTGGCGTTACTTGAAGAGAAAGGGTATCAAACGGATACCGAAACCCTGCTTTTATCTGCGACAGGCTGGAGTTGCGCCAGTTGTGCCGGTAAAACCAGCAAAGTGCTTAATGGTCAGCCATTTATTATTAATGCACAAAGTAACTTTGCAACTGAAACTGTACAGATTCAAACCCTACAAGGTGCATTAAATAAGCAGGATATTGAACAGTTTTCCAAGCTTCTTCCTTATCAGCTAAGTATTAAATCTAAACAGAATTTTAAACAACAAAATGAACAAAAAATTGCGTTACAAAAAAGACAAGATAAGAAAGCATTATTCACTATCGTGGTTGCCACGTTATTAAGCCTGCCATTTTTGATCAGCATGGTGAATATGTTTGTTAATAAGGACCAGCAGTTATTAACCCCTTGGTTGGAGTTTATTTTAGCGACACCGGTGCAATTTATAATTGGCGCGCGCTTTTATAAAGGTGCCTGGTTCAGCATGAAAAACTTCACCACGAATATGGATGTATTGGTCGCCTTGGGTACCAGTTCTGCCTATTTTTATAGCCTTTATATCTTTTTATCAGGCTCAAATCAGCCGCTCTATTTTGAGTCGAGCGCCTTAGTTATCACTCTGGTTACATTGGGTAAATATTTAGAGCATCGCGCTAAACAAAGTACCAGCAGTGCCATTAATGCCCTGATGGCGCTGCGCCCTGATACCGCACAGGTAAAAAAAGGCAAGAAATTTGTCGATGTGAATATCGAAGATGTGCAGGTGGGAGATCTGGTGCAAGTGGCGATTGGCGAAAAAGTTGCCATTGATGGTGTGGTTTTTGAAGGGAAAAGTTACTTAGATGAGTCGTTATTAACCGGTGAAAGTAAAGCGATTTTAAAAGAGATAAACAGTAAAGTGATTGCGGGCAGTATAAACGGCGATGGCGTGTTACTGATAAAAACACAAGCTGTTGGTGAATCAACCAGTTTAAGTAAAATTATTTCGCTAGTTGAAAATGCACAGATGAGCAAAGCGCCGATCATGCAATTAGTTGATAAAATAAGCGCTATTTTTGTGCCCGTGGTATTGGTTATTGCAATCCTGACCTTTTTAACCTGGTATTTTGTCAGCGGGGACTTTCAGCATGCTTTAATCAGTGCGGTTGCCGTATTAGTGATCGCCTGCCCATGCGCATTGGGTTTGGCAACCCCCACTGCCGTAGTTGTCGGTACCGGCGTTGCCGCACAACACGGCATATTAATTAAAGATATTAAAACGCTGCAGCAGGCTTATAAATTACAAACCATAATCTTTGATAAAACCGGCACCCTTACTCAAGGTAAAGGTCAAATTGCCGAAATCGTCAGTGTGGACAACAATAACAACACCCTGTTAAGCAAACTTAATGCGTTACAAACAGGTAGCAAACATCCCATTGCCCATGCAGTCAAAAGTTACTGTTTAAATGAAAATATTGAGGTTGTTGAAGCACAAGAGGTACAAGCGATTAGTGGCGAGGGAATTCAAGGTAAGGTTAATGGCGTACTCGTCATTGCCGGTAATCTGAGCATGATGCAGCGTTTTTCTGTTAACGTGCCAGCGCAATACACAAATGAATCACTGACAGACACTGGCAGCTTAGTTTATATCGCTTATGATGGTTTGTTCTTAGGTTATGTCAGTATCATTGATCAACTGCGTCCGGAAAGTTTCGAAGCGATACAGCAGCTGCATAAACGTAAAATTGAAACGGTTATTTTAAGCGGTGATAAACGCAGTGTGGTTGAACATATCAGCGCGCAATTACAGGTAACCAGGAGCTTTGCCGAACTTAAACCTGAGCAGAAACTTGCACAACTATTAGCATTACAAAAAGATAAGCAGGTGGCAATGGTGGGAGATGGCGTCAATGACGCGCCTGCGCTTGCGGGGGCAGATGTCAGTATCGCCATGGGGACCGGCAGCGATGTCGCCAAAGAGAGTGCTTCGATCACCCTGATGCGCAACGATCCGCGTTTAGTAACTCAAGCGATTGATATTTCTAAAGCGACTTGGATTAAGATACAACAAAATTTATTCTGGGCATTTATTTTTAATACGGTAGCCATTCCTGCAGCAGCTGCTGGTTACTTAAGCCCAGCAATTGCAGGTGCAGCCATGGCCCTTTCC
>NZ_CEZLMY010000248.1:0-381 GCF_983033635.1 Psychromonas sp.
ATACAGGACAACGGTATTCCTAAACAGTTCAAGAGGTGGAGCTTGGCTTTCGCTTGTAACGTTCGCTATAGCTTTCATCGTTAGAGTTTCGCCCTTGTCGGCGAGTAATGATGAGTAAACGAAACGAAGTTTCGCAGTACGAAGAAGATATGATTCTCAACAGCAAGAAAAACGTAAACGGAAATGTCGTAGCCGTATTGTTCTTGTATTCTAATGCACTGAATTAATTAAAAATACAAATGGATGCTCAACTTTTCCGTTCGTAAGGAAAAATCGGGGACAGCCGTATCTTTTTTACTTTAACTTATTGATTTTATTTAGATCAATAAATGAATATCCCGCCTTGGTGCCTTTTAACGCTCAAGATTAAAGACCTGGCCC
>NZ_CEZLMY010000248.1:391-3820 GCF_983033635.1 Psychromonas sp.
CTTTCTATTTGTAGCTAAAAATAAAAGTAAATCTCTGCAATTTAGAACCAGCTGAAAAAGTGTATCAGCTGGTTTTTATTGAAATTATTCTGTTTTTTGCGGTGGAAAACTTAATGGGGATATTTTATGCAAGCGTTCTGCTTGGCTGCAAAGCTCCGCTACTTCTGCAAAGTGCCAATAATATTGATAATGGATTGCCTTACAGATTTCATCTGCAGTGTCGAAATGTTCATCGAGTTGATAGATTTGTTTTTGAGTGGGTAAAGTGCCACTCCAGCTTTCTATAAACTCCGCCATATTACGAAATTTTTCATCTGCAATTTTTATGTTTTTTGCTTCTCTCGTTGCTTGATGAGAAGCGGCTAGCGTTAAATCAGCCAAGCGGTTAACCGTTGGCATAATTTGTTCATGTAACTCATCAGCACAATTTAATAAGCAATTAAATTGATAAATATGGCATTGTAGAGCAATGATAATAGGTTCAAGCACATACATGGCTTGTAAATTTTTTAATAATGAATCTAGCTCTGTCTTTTGCTCATCTGATAAGAGTGTTTTATTAAAAAGAATACGCTGATAAAACAATTGATCTATGGTAAATAATGTTTTTTGCTGTTGTTTCATCTCGCTATTTAAGTTGCCGAGTTCATATTCCACTTCTCGAATATTGTTTGCTTTTAAATTGAAATCTGCAGGATCAATTTGAATATTAGATTGCCAATATGCTTTGGCTAAAGTCGCTTGATTTATCTGCTGTAATTGCTGATAAAATTTGTCGAGATCTAAAGAAAATTGCGGTTGTAATTTTCGAATAGCATTCATACATTGGATATGATTTTCAGGTTTTTCCTCCAATAGTGGCGTCAAATTTAAAAGCCGGCCATTGCTGCTACCATTGAAGAATGTTTGATAGCTGAGTTGTAACGCTTCTTTACGTTCATCACGATCTATTAATTTATGATTAGCGACGATGTGTTTGCGAGGGTTGTGTATTCCCATACGAGTGTAAGTGTCTATAGTTACTGCTTCGCACAGCTTATCTATAGATTTAATTAATTGCTTTGCAGGAAATTCACTAGTGAAAATTCCCGGATCATTACGTTTAGCTATATGTTTAATACGATCGTTATCTGCAGGATGGCTATCCGTAGATGACGTTTTACCATCTTGCATATCTTGTTTAATGCATTTCTCTATCGTTTCATCTGTTTTTTCTGCAAAATATATGGTTGCTAGAGGGAGGTTAGCTAATAGCCGTTCATCATTCCATGAATCTTTATTTACTTGATTTACCTGACTTGTTGCATAGCATAACTTGCGCATATTAATCGAAGTTGGTTCAAATTGATTACTGCCAACAAAACGGCTTTCATAACTGTCTGCATCATATTCCATGGCGCGAGACATATATTGTGTTAAACGGTAATTTAGTTTGTATAATAATTTGAATATACAGCGGGTAAGCTTAATCGCTTGTTGAGCAGCAAATATGGAAAGTGTGCCGACTAAATGCCAATCAGCCTTATCTGACCATTCTTCTAATCGTTCATCCCATGTGTCCGGTACATAAGCTCGGTGACAAAACCAAAAGTTAATGGCATTGACTACATAATAGGTTTTCATTGCGGAAGACTGAGCAAAGTGGCCAAACTCATGGGCGAGGATGCCACTAAATTGACGAACGTTTAATCCTAAAAGCAATGGTAGCCCGATGGTTAGGCGTAATTTTTTTTGGCCTAAACTTGAGTAGCCGTACATTGCCCCTGCTGAAGCATTAACTTCAGTATCTAAGCAAATTTGATCAGGAAAAGGCACTGATATTCTCTCACACATGACGTCAATGAGATTAAATAAGGCTGGGCCATCTATACGTCGCATTTCAAAATACTTGGGTTTTTGGTAACTTGAAAATAAGGGTCTGAGTAGAAATAGAGTTAATACCGTTATAATGAAATAAGGGATAATAATGGCTGATAGTTTTAAAAATCCTCCAGAAATATTCCCTAAATTGTCAGATAAGAAGCTCGCATAGTACCCCCCTAAATAGAGTAGGGAAAATAAAACTGATACATAGACAATAGGAGCAATTAAACTCACCATTAAAGCAAGCAATAATGAACAGCGATAACTAAAGCTGATTTTGCTGCGTGTAAATTCTCCTGTTAATAGTTTTTCAAAGTCTTCTTTACTTTCATAAGTGTTACTCAATGTTGATTGCAATGTCTCGCTATGTGCTTTCTTTTTAGGAGTTTGGTTTTGCTTAAGCACGACTTTAAGCCCGTGTTTAGAAAATCGATCCGCTAACTTATCCGCGAAATCTTGGCTGACATTTTTCCTAATCACGGCATTTTTTTCCAACAACTTTACTGCATCTTCGGAAGTGAGTTTAAATGCGGAGATAATATTATGTACTACTTGGCTTTCTTTAAACCCAGCTTCTAATGTTCCAGTGCTGATAACTGATAGTTGTGTCATAACGTTCCTTGTTACTTGTTACTTGTATCAAATTTTGAGAGCCAGGTCTTTAATATTGACCCAGTGTCATTTATCTTCTTTTCTAAAAATTCAAAACTAAAGATCTGACCCGAATTGCATACATTTAATTTTCCGGCCTAACAACTAAATGTTTTTTGCAATTAACTCTGCTTTTAACAATCCACCTTTAGTTAATAATTTTGCAGAGAATTTAGGGTGACGTCTTGCTTTGAATGCGTCATGGATTAACTTCAACCCTTTAGCTTCGAGTAATGAAATATTTACTTCTGTATCCATTTCGGCGCTTTCGATAAAATCGACAGAGAAACTTGGAGCTATAATTAAAACCTGTGCAACTCGTTTCCCCTGATTTTCACATCTATTAACATATGCTTTAACTTGACGAGATGTTGTTGAATATTTAGCAAAATCACCATTCTTAGACGTTTTTGCTTCGCCAACAATTACATCATCATCATTTAGAGAAATAATTATGTCAGCTTTATCTTTTGCCGTATTAATACTTTTACGAACATCTTCATCTACAACAAGCTTAATAGTTTCAAAGATTTCTTTAGTTATTTCTTCGAATTTCACTCCAATTTCAGCTTCTGCCATTTCGATACCAGCAGCCTTTAAACTTGATAAGTCACGCTGTGCAAGCGCTGCATAATTTTCTATTAATTTATCGTTTGTGTTTGCAAAAAACTCCAATATGAGCTGTCTTGGTTTTCCCCTTTTCGCTAGAGACATTTTATCCCGTATGGCTTTGATTTCTTCATTACTTAAGAGGTATAAAATATCAACGGGAGTAATACTAAGTGCTCTAAGCTTATCTGTATCGATATCTTCAGCATCTTCTAGTTCAAACTCTTCTTTTAGTAATTTTTCTAGTCTTGGGAAATGAACTTGTAATGACGCATACATTTCTTTGAACCCAGCGGCACTTAAAGC
>NZ_CEZLMY010000249.1:0-3789 GCF_983033635.1 Psychromonas sp.
TAGTTACTGCAATCAATGCCTTGCTTTCATCCATTTTTCCTACGCCTAAATAGAGTACCTAATTAATGGAATTGGTATAATCGTATTGCTACCGTCTATAAATATGGAGATAAAAATGAACAAACAGTTAACCATCTCTTCTTTGTTATTAGCGAGCTGTTTTGCATTGCCAATAAACGCTGCAGAAGTCGATCATACATATAATATTAATTATATTAATGATGCTCCTGTTCTTAACGGTCAGGGAGTGGATAAAGCTTGGGAAAAAGCGAACCCGTTAATTGATTTTACCTTTCCTTGGCGCGCAGATCCGGCTCCAGCGACAGAGTTTCGCGCATTATGGAATGATAAAGCCATCTATTTCCGTTATGTCGTTGCAGATAATAATCTATCTATCGGCCGTAGCGCAGAGCGTGGTGTTTTAGATTCTGACCGTGTTGAACTGTTTTTAGCTAAAGATCCACAGTTATCAACTTATTACACGCTGGAAATTGATGCACAAGCACAGGCCTACAGTGCGATTGCTTCTTATAGTGTGAACCTTAAAAAGCGCACTTCGCTTGTTGATAGCTGGGACTGGGGAAGTGTCGAAAAATATGCATCAGTGACCGCTAATGGCTATATTGTTGAAGCAAAAATACCACTGGATAAGATTTCAGAATTAGGACTTTGGCAGAATAACGAAAAAACCCAATTACTGTGTGCATTAATGCGAGCGGAATTTACGCCATTAGAGGATGGCAGTATTGATATGGGCTGGATGACCTGGGTTGATCCGAAAACAGCAAAGCCTAACTTCCACAATCCTGGGACATTCGGCAAGTGTAATCTTGTTAAGTAGGAAAATGTTGTAAAACAGGCATAACACTCTTCATTATCTTTTCCGCCTATAATATCTATTTTTATGGGCGGCCTTTCTTTGCAACTTCATTAAGCAATTACCCAGTTAGATAACACTTAAATTCTGAATGAGTTAATGGAATTGCCCTTATATTTGGAAGAAAATAATATGACAAATAACTATTGTGTATCATCAGTAGCAAGTTTAGTGCTTTTATCTGCGAGTTTCGGGTTATCTGCATCAACAGAAGCACACAAAAATTCTGTTTATTGGGACGCTTACCTTGAATCGAGATCCGCTGGAACTGACTTGTACGACTCCTCTTTTCTGCCGGGTAATATCGATATTCTGACCAATTTTTCTTATGCGGGTTTTGAGCGGGGAGAAAAACCGATCCCGACATTAACGTCACCTTTTAATCAGGCAAAAAGCGATTTTGATTCAGCAACAGGTTATAAAGTTTTTAAGGTTGATGATTATGGTGCAGCTGCAGATAATAAAAAAAGTGATAAACAAGCCATAAAAAAAACTATTAAAGCTGCTGAAGATTATGTTTCATCAAATAAGGGAGCAGGAGCAATTATTTATTTTTCTGCCGGCCGATATTTAATTAACGAAAAGTCAGATATGCGGTTTATCAATGCGACAGATAAAGATGCCGTTGCTAACGAGCAGGTTATCAAAATTACTAAAAGTAATATTATCTTACGTGGTGCTGGGCAGGGTGAAACTGAATTGTTTATGTCTGAGTCATTGTACCCGATCGATAACAGCAAAATGTGGACAACACCACGTATATTATCATTTAGCGTTAAACGTGCAATATCAGCTCAAACGCCCGTGACTTCAGAAGTGATTTCCGGAACTACTAAATCGCTTCAAGTTAAATCATCTGACCATTATAAAGTTGCTGACTGGATAAGGTTGAATAGCGTAATCACTCGCCATGAAGTGATAGAGAAAGAGGTGGCTCCTTATAAACTGGAAAAATCATGGACAGCGTTAAATAGCGGACTTAAAATTCATGAATATCATCAGATAAAATCAATCACTAAAAATAAGCTGACTTTTTATACTCCGATCCAGGTCAATATAGAGTCAGAAGACAGCTGGTCTATAGAGAAGCACCAGCCGCTTGAAAATGTCGGTCTAGAAGCGCTAACTATTCGTGGTAACTGGCAGGATAAGTTTAAACATCATCATCGCAGTGCTGACGGCACTATTCATGACAGTGCCTGGAGTCTGGTTGTATTTGCTAATGTTGTTAATTCATGGGTAAGGAAGGTTACCTTCGTTGATTTTAATGCTGCACTTCAGTTAAGGGATAGTGCATATTCTACAGTGAAAGATATCACTCTGAAGGGCAATAGCGGCCACCTCTCATTACAATTTACCGGATCATTTAATAATGTATCGATTAATGTTGATGATCAGTCTGCTACTTGGCATGCTCCAGGTTTTTCACATGCTTCTTCATCTAACGTGCACTTTAAAACGCAATTTAAAGGCGATACTTCATCAGATCTACATGGCGCGCAACCGCGTATTAATTTATTTGATAATGTTAAAGGTGGCTGGGTATACGGCCGTTGGGGAGCTGCGGTTTCCAATCAGCCAAACCATTTAAAAGGTCTGGTGTATTGGAACTTTGAAAATATCGGTAAGGCGGTCAAAGACTTTGAGCTTATGCGTAAAAATAACCGTTATGGGCGTCTTATTGCGCCTTATATGATCGGCAATCACGGTGCGCCGATCCATTTCGCCTCAATGAAACCTTATTCTGATTATACCCATTCCATTGCGGCTGCAGACTATCAGATAAAGCTTGCGGATCAGCCTCAAGCGATTCTGGAATCCGCAGGGCAGCCTGTCTATCCGCAATCTCTGTATCAGGCTCAGGTGAAGCTGCGTCTGGGTTATTTGCCACAATGGCTAAAGTAGCTGGAGAGTTTCCTGAAAGGGCATAAGTAAAGAGGGTGTGGCTGAGTCCATTAAGCCGCACCCTGATTGATTTTATAGCTGTTTAAACCTTCTCAGGCGTAATAGTGCCAGTAGAGATGTCAGGATAATCAGACTGCTTGAGCCGCCGCCACCACCGGGAGTTGGATCGGGGTCCGGAGTTGGATCGGGGTCCGGAGTTGGATCGGGATCAGGATTGCCTCCATTCTGGGTCAATATCAGATTAATTGATTCACCAAACATACTCTCAACATCAATAATGGTATTTCCATTTTGGTGCAGATAAGTGGCATCTGTGATATCCCATTCACCACTAACTTCAACTTGAATAGGAACAGCTATGGTCGCTTGATCATTCCCCTGAAGATTTAGTTCCGGTGATGCAATACTCAGATCAATTTGCAGCCCGTTAACCTTAGCCAGCAGCAGTGCAGTGGTGCTGACAGATTTAACTGGCCCCTGCGTAAATGTTGTACCTGCAAAGCTGCTGTAGCCATACAGGTTATTATCAATATCATGCAGAATCTGACCATTTTCATTGCTTTTGCTGCTCACAAATGCCGGATTGCTTTTCATCTTACTGGCAAATTCGGCCATTTCTGCCGGGGTGGTATTCATCACCATAACATATTGGTATTGCGCATTATCCGGCGCAACCCCGTGATCAATCCAGGCGGAAGAAAATTCACCGCTGGTCGGTGCTGTGGTTTTTTCATGGCGCGACTCTTGTGAGCCACGATTGACAGTTACCTGATCAGCTTCAAGTAGATAGTAGCCGACCCCGTTGTCATCAATCAGCCAGTCACCAGATGTCAGCTGTTTTGAAAAAACAGACTGTTTGTACTGCGTGCCATTGATCCAGACCCCTTGCGGATTATCGCCAATAGCAAGCTGGAACAGGGTTGTTTCAGTACGGTTAGCACCATCAGAATTACTGATCCCGTTACCGCTTAAAAAGAGTTTATCTTGAGCTGCCAGAACAAACTTTT
>NZ_CEZLMY010000250.1:0-832 GCF_983033635.1 Psychromonas sp.
GTTAAGGCCAAAACCTATTTTGCGCTCATCATCTAAACCAATTGAACCGTTAAAGGTAAGATCTCCGTTATAACCTGCACCAAATTTAGTAATAATCTTAGTGGGATCTTCAGGATTTTTGTCATTTTCAGTACTGATCTTATCTGTTTTTTTATCTTCCATTTGAATGTTTTCGTTCTGCTCCTGGGCATAAACAGATACAACACTTAGTAATGGAATTAAAGAAATGGCTGTTAGCCTTTTCATAGAGCTTACTCCTATAGTTAATTCTTAATTTGAAATTAGTGCACTAAAAGTAAGTCAAATGAAGTCGCTTTCCAACGTATAACAGTTATTCACAATTGAATTTTTAGATAGGTAAATAGAACTGTAAACAGCAAATCCCTCTCGTTATTATTCATAATTGAATAACTGTTATACCTAACAAATAATGAGGTCGATTGATAAAGTGGGTTCATCGAAATCGTATAACTAAAAGCTCTATACGAATATGAGTATTAGCATCTAAATGAGGTGAACCATGAAAAAATTATTAAAGTTAACAACAATAGCACTTGCTATGAGTGCAGCGATGAATGTGACGGCACAACAAACACCTGAACAACCTCCTTTAGAACACCTGCATGCATTTAAAGCGTTCCACCATGCGAATTATCTAAAAGGGACAGCTGAAAAGTTTGGCGGTACTAATAAACTCTTTCATTTTAAAACATTAGCAACGGAAGGTGATAACCCCGTTGTATCACCAGCACTGGATCATATCTATTCTCAAGTAGTGATTGACTTGACAAATGGAGAGGTAATGATTGAGATTCCTGAAATGCAGGGTGAA
>NZ_CEZLMY010000250.1:842-3700 GCF_983033635.1 Psychromonas sp.
TTTCTATACAAGTGGCAGACCAAGAACATTACAGCATTTTTGACGAAGTGCGCCCAAGTGGAAAATATGTATTTGTGCGTCATGACTGGGAGAAAAAACAATACCCGGATGATGTCACTGTTATTGAAAGCCGTGGTGACTACCCTTATGTGACTATCCGCGCCCAGGTCTACACTGAAACCGACCTTCCAAATGTACGTCAATGGCAAGAAAAGTTATCTATAAATGGTGTGTCTAAGACATTGGAATTCACTAATCCAATTCAATTTACCCTAGATACACACGATGTATATGAGCAAAATGACGGGCTGCTAGCGAAAGCCGTTGATTACTCAGTTGAAGACTATAAAAATACCGCCCGTTATTTAGGCTGGGTGATGAGCAGCGGTACCTATGATAATGACAATATTGGCGCATTTGGTCCGATTGACAGTGAAGAGCCAAGAAGTGATGACCCAATTGTTCGTGGTGCAGCTATGTTTGGTCACCTTGGTTTCCCTGCAACACATGCTTTTTATACCATGGAACCAACAAACTGTGATGGTGAAATACTGATGGGTGGTAAACCTTATGTGGTCACCATGCCTTATAAAGCGGACGTGAAAGAGTTTTGGTCTCTGACACGTTATAGCGGACTGACTCGCAACACGCTCCCTAACGCACAGGACGTTTACAACGCTTACAATACCAAACCCGATGTAAACGGAGATATCACGGTTACCTTTAGTGTAGAAGATCCTAAAGACGGCAGCTACTGGATGCCAGTTAATGCGGGTGAACCCTATTACTATGTTGAACGTTTCTACTTGCCGAACGATTATAATAATTTCTCTACCATTAAGAAACGTTGTGCTAAATAAAAGGCATGTAGAGTGAGATAAAGGGAGCGAATACGCTCCCTTTATCTCTTTTGCTTATCTAAAAAAGTGATAACTAAAAACGTGGGTAAATCACGTCAAATCAATATTACTGCACCAGCCAAGATATTCACATTAGTAATATGAGCGCCAACACAAAGACCAAATAAAGCAATTAACCCACCCACAACAATCAAATTTGAATAACTGTTATACCTAACAAATAATGAGTTCGATTGATAAAGTTGCGTCATCGAAATCGTATAACTAAATAAGAGGAATTATTATGAAAAAATCAATTGTTGCATGTGCTGTTGCGTTATCTGCTTTGACAGGTGCGGTCTCTGCTACTAGTGTAGATCAAGATAAATACTCATCAGCTGAACTCAATACATTTATTGAACATGATGTAGGTGTTGTATTGAATGTCTTATTTAAAGACAACTGGAACATGATGCGTCAGCTACCTTTAACTAACTTTGAAAATCAATTCATTGTTCGTCCTAATCAAGATACTTTGTACTCAGTTGGTCGTTATGATATCTCACAAGGTTACATCCTTGTTGAGATGCCTGAAACTGATCGTTATATGAGCTTAATGATTTATGATTTAGATCATTACATTGCTGATGGCGGTACTGTTGTAAACGCCGAGAAGCCTGTCGTTATTGTCAAAACTGGTAATCCTGTACCAGATATTGATGCTACTGTAGTGTTTGTTGAAACAGACATCACTTCATTCGCACTTCGTACTCTTGTACGTGGAGCAGATGATGCAGAAGCAGCTTTTGCAGACCAAAGCGAGATTAAAATCACTAGCACTGGTTTAAAAGCTCGCAATGACGTAATGCCTATGCCTCTTAGTCAAGAGAAGCATGGTGAGATGAGTTCTTACTTGAAAGACTATCTCGCACAAGGCTTAGAGTCTGGTGACGTTCGTATAAATGACATATTCGCTTACCGTAGTGACACAATGACTGACCTTAACCGTGCGGCTGGTGTTGATATGGGTCAAGGTGCATTAGCCGCTGACCAAGCTTTATATGACATGTCATTTGCTGATACAGATGGTAATCTTTACCAACCCCATACTCACTATACAGTGACAGTCCCTGCTGATATCCCTGTTGACCACTTCTGGTCCGCTACAGTGTATGATAGTGAAGGTAAGTTCATGGACTTCGACATCAATGCACTTAATGATAAGTTTGCTGTTAAGAATGCTGATGGTTCAACTACCCTTAACTTCGGTAGCTGTAACAACGGTGAAGTGAACTGTATCAATACAGGTGATGGTTCATGGAATCTTCTTTACCGCTACTACGGTCCTCATGGGGCTATTGCAGATGGTACATGGAAAACTATCCATGCTGAACTGGTAATATAAGTAATAGTGATTAACTCAAAGCCATTTTTCAAGCCTTAATTGACCTGACAAGTGGTGAGGCAATAATTGAGATCCCTAAAATCTTAGCTAAATAATCTCAATACAGTTATCTAAGCCTCCTTTTCGGAGGCTTTTTTGATCATTAACCTATTGCTTATTTGTTCGACCTGCAGCTTCTATTTTAGAAGCTGGCAACTGAGCTGGAAATCATCTAATAAACTCAATATGTTTACCTGCCACATTAAATTTTTATTTATATATATCCAGCAGCACGAATGAACTTACCTGACTTTAAGACCAGTAAAGAAAACATCATCATAGACGCATGGCTGCACCATTATAATCCCTTGCCTGCTTCAAACAGATATCGCCAGCAGCTAAACCGAATACAGTGGAATTTTTAATAACAGTATCAATTGCCAAATGGAATTTAGTGACGTTTTTTTATTTATGTATTCACAATAGAAATCTATCTATTTTTTAATATTTATTACAGCCAATTGTTATTTTCATTGACTACAATAAAAATTGACATACACAATATCCCGTATTCCCTGCGCATTTATATGCCATTCAACAAGTGCCTTAATGTGGATAGTAAAGGTTCTATGCTG
>NZ_CEZLMY010000251.1:0-3670 GCF_983033635.1 Psychromonas sp.
GACAGAAAACTTTCCATTAATTCCATTATTAACAAGCACTTGACGACACGAATCATTTGGGAAAGACAGAAAGACCTGTAAAAACACTCAAAAGAGACACTTACTGCCCAAGAAAAGCAGGCAATAAAACCCTATATTTCAACAGCTTTAATTAAAAACAAAGCTGCTAGACGATGATTACCCCCTCTCCACCATTACAATTTTTTAAGCTGATTTAACATCCCTGAAAATATACTTTCTGATATATTTCGGGGGAAATCATCACCCAACTTAAGTTTAACTTCGTTAATTATATTACTGGTTTCAGCTTTGATTTCACTCATTATCTCTTCCATTTTTGATACTTCAAAACCAACTTGTTTAGCTGTTTCTAAAAAGTGCCGAGGATAAATCTTATTGATATGGTACTTTTTACCTTTTGTTGCCTTTAAACCCATCGCCAATTTCACCTGACGTATATTTAATCCTTTTTTATTCACCACAGGATAAACAGATAAAACGTCATAAAAAGGTGTTAACTGAAATTGACCATCGGGTAAAATGAAAATTGAAAAATTTTTAGCATGTCCATCGGATGCCCCCATCAGCCAAAACAATACCTGCGCTTTCATAAAGTCATACCTATCTTGCGCTGCATTTTTTGAACCTAATAAATGATTCATTATTTGCTCAATACCAGGTCCACCTTGGTTTTCATATTTTAATGCAGATGGGACATTAAGTACTTGGCAGTAATCTTCTTGTGGCCTTCTCATCAACCATTTTTTATCACTCGAGTATTGGCGATCAAACCGCTCAACAGATAGCACCTTCATATCTCGTAACGGCAATATTTCGCAATGCGCTACTGGTAAGCCATAAGCCTGCAACAGCAGCATACATAAATACTCATTCTCCACGCTATCGGACATATCTAAAGAGTAAGAATGGCTTTGTATCTCACCAATTGGCAGTTTAATAATGTGTGAAGTTGGCGTGGAGTTAAGAGGTAAACACCAGCTATTGCTAATATTCAATAAAGCCGTTTTTTCTTGTGCTCCCGCCACAGAGATCCGAAAGTCCTGCTCATCTTCAATCATGCCCAGTGGCATACCAGCACGATAGCCCATCACAATCTTATTGAACTCATCATTACTTAGCGTTTTATAGTCCAACTTATTGACATGGATAGGGATTGCCCCCTTAGGTAACAATTGTAAAGCACCGACACAGTCCCGACCTATCATAGATAGCAAGTCAAATGGTAAAGAAGAGCTTGCTTGGTAACGAGCGACAATGCGGTGCCTAATCTCTAGGTTATCGGGTAGTAGATTATCAAAATAGTTATAAACAACATCACCACGATACTCAAGCTTAGCAAGTGGCATTGATAATGAAATTGGCCGACTTCCGCTTACTCCTAACCAACTATCCGAATAGCGAAAAGAGTGAGCACCACTGCTGGACTTGTTAAACTCACCAACAAAATAACCATTGAGATAGACATCCAAAGTAGCCATTACCACTCCTCTTTCCAGCCTGAGTCGTCATCACTGTTTTTTGTATTTCTAGATGTAATTTCGAAATCTAACTCAAGTGCAGAAAGCAACTTAAAGAATGTTTCCATCTTGATTGAATCAGGCCTCAGTTCAAAGCTTGATACGGTGTCTTGACGAATACCCACTTTTTTAGCCACATCCGTCTGAGATAAACCATTATCTAAACGAATATCCTTTAAGTACGCACTAAGTTGCTTTGTAGTAGATATTTTCATGCCTTACCTTACACGCTATAACAAGTAAATTGAGTATTACACGGCAAAGCGGGTATGGCAAGATTTACACGCTGAAGGAGGTATTGATGTGGATTCAAAGCTTGATACCGTGTCTCACCTAGTGCCCACTTTATTAACCATATCTGCCTGAGATAAATTCTCATCTAAGCGAATATCTTTTAAGTAAGCACTAAGCTGCTTTGTATTAATTAATGCATCTTACACGCTACAACAAGTGAAGGAATCTTTACACGGTGAAACAGGTAATATTTACAAGGTATAACAGCACCAGAGTAGATTAACTAACAATAATCAATGATGCATTTATTAAAAAACTTTTCCTTGTTATAGCCATACTGAAAATACAACCAATATAAAACTGAGATCTATCACTCAAATTTAAAAAGTCTTAATCCACTGTAAATTACACTTTAGCCAATTGATTTACAGTCAGTTGATTCCTCTAAAAACAAAAAAACAAGCACAAGCAACTGAAAATAAAGAGAAAAACACTTGCCACTTTAATAAATAAGCAGAAGTGTTTGTAAACAGAAGTGCTTATAAATATATCTATTAGATATAAAAAACCATTAAAATCAACATTTTGAATTAAATTCAAATTCATATAGGCTGATATCATTCTTCTGAAAAATGCTCATAAATAGAGAGTGCACCATGCAAAAAATCCTTTATGAGCGATAACTGAAACACAACAGATAAGGAGAAAATATGAAGATAAAAAGCATCGCTATCAGTAAGCTCAAATTACGTTACCACCCAACGCTTAGTCAGATAATCAGTGATGATCACTTTGAGCTAGCGACTCCAGTGAATATTCAGACCTTGCCTTTGCATATCGCGCAAACACTGCTTGATTTATCACCTGTCCTGGCCTGCAAAAATCAAGATGAGAATATTGACTGGCAGCTCAGTCCCAACCCCACGTTTGAATTACTCAAACAACACCCAGAGCAGCATAAGCTGCAAGTCAGTGTTCATTACTATCCTGATGAATTAATTGATGAGACGCTCGAGGGAGCATTACTCTTTGCCTCGGCACTTAGTTACCGTGAACACAGTAAGTTACTGAGCAATCTCAGCTATCGCGTCCAACAAGCCAAACCGCTACTTAAACACACTCCCCTTAAGACGCTATTAGCGCAATGGGCAAAGGTAAAACCTTCTGCCATTAGACACATTAAGGAACTAAATGGGTAAAGTCGCCGCGATAAAATCCAAAAACAGAGGTAAAAATGCTGGGGGTGTCATGCCAAACGCCCATCAAACAGCTGTCTCATTAGCGGTTGCGTTTAAAAAATTCAACAAACCGAAGATGCTATCGCACGATAGTCACCGCTCATTATTATTGTTTCTTTATCTATGGCTAACAGATCAGCTAGATAACATCACCAGCATTACAGATATCCCAGACCTGCTTCGTGTCAGCACGGCAGATAAATGTGAAGCACACTGCCTACGTAATTTTAAAGATGGTAATACTTCTTGGACTGAATATGCACAGCCCTATCACACACAACGAGGTACGCTTTATCTTTGGCAGCCGCTGCCCACGCTCCTGCAACCTTTGTTTCAGCCCATTGTATCCTCATTAAGTTATCAAACGCCCATTCTCACTCAACGAGAAAAAAAGCAGTTTTATGAGGAATTACAAACGCGCTGGAAAACACCACTTTTACTGCGCCGTTACCACCGCAATAAACGCGATGTGTTCTTTCGATATTTTTCCTACTGTATTCAAGTAGACTCTGGGTTATCTTCACTCGCTAAAATGGCCTTACTTGGCCCTGAACGACTTCATCATAAAAATGCTACTGCCTATCAAGTAGAGCAAACAGACCGACTACGCAAAAAGATATTTTTAGCGCAAAACCGCTATTTCGAAAGAGTCATCGCCAC
>NZ_CEZLMY010000252.1:0-3649 GCF_983033635.1 Psychromonas sp.
ATCTAGCCCGGCTTACGCCCTTTAGTTTTTCATTATCTTGCTCCGTAAATGTCATCTGATTTTTTTCAGCAATGTCTTTCCATGCTAAATAATGAAACTTAGCTGTATCGACAAGCACACCATCTAAATCAAAAATAATGCCTTGAATTTGTTCTGAATTAACAATCATCATTTTATTCCTTATGTAATTACAAACGGGTATCCCATTGGCCAACAAATGCATCGACTGGACTAACGCCTTTAAATTCTGAACGGCCTAGCAATTTATCGACAACAGCTTCAATCGTATTATCATTACCCGTGTAGGCATTGATATAGGTTTGTACTCTAGCCACATCCACAAGATGATAAGGATTAGCAAATGACACAAACAGGGTTGGAATTTCAGGACTAAACCATGGTGTATCAACGCCCATCGGTCGCGCCCAATTGATACGTAATGTGGTTTTGTTACTGGCGGTTTTAAAATATGCGCCATAAATCACGACATCATAATCGGCGGTAAAATCTTCAACCGATTGCATCATATCTTTCATGGTAAATTGCGAAGTATCGTAGAGGGTGACGTTAAAACCTTCAGCTTCCAATTGCGCTTTAAATTTTTGAACGACTCCTTGTTCCTCACCAAACATACCTGGCTCATCCCCCAAACCGATTAGCAATACGTTACGATGTTCGTCTAAACTCAGAGGTAAAAGATTCTCATTATTTTTGACTAATGTAATCGCTTTATCTGAGCAAGATTTTGCTAATGCTTGATGCTCTTCACAGCCTATGATCTCAGTGTTCATTGTAGCTTCATACTTATGAAGACCTAATGCCGCTTTAGTTGCAAGAGTACGTGTGATCGCCTGATCAACTCGAGCCATGCTTAAGATGCCATCCTCAATGCCTTTTTTCATGAAACCGAAATCTTCTTTAAGATCTTTATTAAATAAAAACAGATCACAACCGGCAGCGATTGTCATTGGCACCGAAAGTTCACGTTTCATTGCTACTGTAAAGCCAGCCATAGTAGTCGCATCGCTTACAATCATGCCATTAAAACCAAGTTTCCCACGTAGTAAGTCATTTAAAAGCTCTGATGAGATAGAAGCAGGCATGATCTCTTGATCACTCAGTTCGGCGTTAAGTTGCTTAGAATACTCCGGCATAGCAATGTGCCCCGCCATCACAGTAAGTGCACCTGCATCTATACATTGTTGATATACCTTGCCGAAACTTTTATCCCACTCTTCAGGTGTCATTGTATTAACAGACAACACTAAGTGCTGGTCACGATAATCAACACCGTCACCTGGGAAGTGCTTGATTGACGTGGCAAGCCCCTCTTTCTGTACCGCTTCGACATATGCAGTTCCCATATTTGCAACCAGTTCAGGATTGCTACCATAGGTTCGAGTATTTGTAATCGGGTTCTGACAGTTATAATCGATATCAATTACTGGGGCGAATGCCCAATTACATCCGGCGGCCTTACCTTCTGCGGCAACCACACGCCCTAGTTTTGTGGCCATCTCAACATCATTGGTTGCACCCACTTGCATTTGGGTTCCAAACTCCGTGCCTTCAAACACTGATCCGTTACCACCACTTTCTAAGTTCGCAGCAATCAACATCGGAATTTTGCTGTTTTTTTGCAGATAGCGATGCACATTTTGCACCTCTTCAGTTGTGCCAGGGCGGAACATGATCCCTGCAGGTTTGAATTCATCTAATAGCGTTTGTAAATCTGATTCTTCGGCACTTAGGCCAATTGGACAAAAAAGATGACCAATTTTATCATCTAGAGACATCGCATCTAGCGTCGTTTCAACCCACCGAATATCATCGTCTGCTAAGTGGAAAGGACTAGCGTGTAAGTCGATCATATAAACCTCACTGTATTATTGAACATTTAGAACGTGTTAAATTTGATGAATGAAGTGTATGCATTTAACGCAGTAAGAGTGCAGTCCTCTTTTGACCAACATAGGGGGGGGATTTTGCCATTGGAATGGAATTGTGATCAGAGTCACTCTTTCGAGATTATCACTTTGTTACTGAGAAATGGGGCAGAGCTGGTTTAACTTACTGAACAATAAATGTTTTTTTGTAGGAGTGGGCGACACCAGAAACATGTTCTCTTTCACAGCCCAAGGTGAATTCCAAAGATCCCCCCTATTGGTCATCAAATTTGCCCCCTCCCTTGTGCAAGTGATTGATAATTTACTAATATCTATAAATATATTTGATTACCACCTAGATTCAGCCTTCACAAACTAGACTTAGCGTAATTCTTTTATGGAGGCAGATCCAATGGCTAAGAACCAAGTCCAATTTAAAAAAAGTATTTCTATTCATGTGTTTATTGAGATGTATGGTCAAGAGGAACAATGTCAAAAACGTCTGTTCGATATGCGTTGGCCAACTGGTTATTGTTGTCCTTTTGTGAGCATGACAAGTATTACCAGTTAAAATCACGATCTGTATATCAATGCAATTGATGCCACCATCAAGCTTCTCTTACTTCTGGCACTCTATTTTCCTACTCTAAACTGCCATTAACTATCGGTTTCTAGCCATTTATCTCATTACACAAGAAAAGAACGGTATTTCAGCATTAGAGTTATCAAGACAACTTGGTGTGTCTTATAACGCGGCTTGGCGACTGAAACATAAACTCATGCAAGCGATGAAAGAGCGTGATGATGAAAATCCACTTTATGGGTTCATCCAGCTTGATGATGTCTATTGGGGTGGCGTAAAACGTGGTGTTAGAGGTCGGGGAGCTAAAGGGAAACGGCCTTTTGTTGCCGCCGTTTATATGAACGAAGAGGGGCATCCCATGCATATGCGTTTTAGCGCAGTAAATGGATTTAAGAAACAAGAATTGACCCAGTGGGCAAAGACTCATATTCGCCCCAAATCATTAGTAATTTCAGATGGTTTAGCTTGTTTCCGTGGCATTGAAGATGCAAACAGTTTCACCAAGCCATTATCACTGGCGGAGGGCCTGGTTGTGTCTAGTTACCTTATTTTAAGTGGGTAAACACTATGATAAGTAACGTTAAGAATTCAATGCATGGTACATTAACAAAAAGCATCTACCACGATATCGTGCTGAATTCTGCTTTAAGTTTAATAGACACTTTAACTTGGAGAAAATGATTGAGCAGCTTATTTATTCAAGTATTCAAACAGCACCGATGCCACAGCGGCTTCTTAAGCTAGCTGAGGCTCGGTGGTAATCAGGTGGTTTTAGGTACTGAGGGATCTCTACAAAAATCACAAATTATACAACCGCATAACGAGGTTGGGTAATTCATGCAAAACCCAAATAATAACTTCATCATCTACCATGTATCGCTCATCATCAATAACCTCTCTGCCAAGATAAACATGTGATAAAACACGTCTGTTTTTTACAGTATTCACCTGTAATGAGTGATGGTAATTTAATTGCTCTGCTGCAAATCCGATGCACCATAAAATATAGAGAATGAATGATCCAATAAGAAGAAGTATATCAAACCGCTCTGGAGTTCGTGAGTTTGCTAACTCAAGGCTAATGCCTAGTTTGGCATTCATTGTGTCTCTGAATGCTTCTTCAATTTGTATTCTTGTTTTGTATAATCTCACGACTTTTTTAGGGGTATTATCCCAACCT
>NZ_CEZLMY010000253.1:0-3608 GCF_983033635.1 Psychromonas sp.
TCAGAACATCAAGATCATAACGGTTCTATTTCACTGTTAATTACCAGCGATGAAGAGGGTCCATTTATCAATGGCACGACACGTGTTATCGATACGCTTGAAGCCCGCAATGAAAAAATAGATTATTGTATTGTCGGAGAGCCATCAAGTACTGATCATGTTGGTGATGCCATAAAAAATGGCCGTAGAGGTTCATTAACCGCGGATTTAACAGTACATGGTACTCAAGGTCATGTGGCGTACCCGCACCTTGTAGAGAATCCTATACATAGCTGTTCGCATGCACTTGCAGATCTGGCGCATACTCAATGGGACAATGGTAATCAATATTTTCCACCAACCAGTTTTCAAATAACCAACTTTAACTCCGGTACCGGCGCAAGTAATGTTGTTCCGGGTGATGCTCAAATTCAATGTAATTTCAGATATTCAACGGAGTTAGACGCCGGACAGATTATCGAGCGTGTTGAATCTATTTTACAAAATCATCAACTTAAATATGATATTCAATGGACATATAACGGCTCGCCTTTTATCACCCAACCAGGGTCTTTAACAGATGCAGTTAGTGAAGCTATTTTAGAGGTTAATGGTTTAACAACTGAGCTTTCAACCAGTGGTGGTACATCTGATGCCCGCTTTATCGCGCCTACAGGTGCCCAAGTCGTTGAAGTCGGCCTGTGTAACGGGACTATTCATAAAGTAAATGAATGTGTAAAAGTGGATGATTTAGAAGAGCTGGTTAAAATCTATCAAGTCACCCTTGAAAAATTATTAACATGTTAGCTGAGCAATTAACAGGTCAAGTAACCTCTCATTTGAGTGAGATCGGTAACAATATTTTAGTTCACTCCGATGTTGCTCCTGAGTTTGAGGCGTTACAAAAAGCTGCAAAGATCGCTGGTTTTAACCTACAAATTGCCAGTGGTTTTCGCAGCTTTGAACGTCAGCAATTAATCTGGAACAATAAATATGCAGGTAAAACCAGCGTTTTAGATAAAAATGAACAGCCGTTAGACTTGCTGCCATTATCTGAATTAGAAAAGCTGTTTGCTATCCTGCACTGGTCGGCTTTACCTGGTGCAAGCCGCCATCATTGGGGCACCGATTTTGATATTTTCGATCCCAATCTATTACCCGCTAAGCAAAATTTACAGTTAAAAGTTTGCGAATACAGTTCAGGTGGTTATTTCCAGGAATTAGATCAGTGGTTAAGTGAAAACATGGCCCTGTTTGGCTTTTATCGCCCCTACCAAACTTTTCTAGGTGGCGTTGCGATTGAACCATGGCATATCAGTTACTCCCCGATTGCAGACAAAGCACTGCAACAATTAGAGCTAAGCCTCATCTACGATCTAATTATTAAAAAAAATGTGCTCGGGAAATCGCTAATTTGCCAACAATTACCTATGATATACAGACAATTTATTTGTAATATCAATCAACTACATTATGGGAAATAACAATGTCAGAAAGACGTAAATTCTCACGTATTATCTTTTCAGGGCACTGTACATTAAGTGAAGAGATTTCGGGTGAAACAAAAACATGGCAAACCGATCTATTAGATATTTCTTTAAATGGTGCGTTGGTGCATCGCCCCGAGCTTTGGCATGACAAAGTCGATACACCAGTACAACTCAACCTGCATCTTGAAGGCTCGGACATTGTATTAGAAATTGGCGGAATAATTTGCCATCAAGAAGAAGGCTTATTAGGAATCAAATTCTTAACACTAAGTTTGGAAAGTATTTCTCACCTGAAGCGTCTAATTCAGTTAAATTTAGCTGATGAAAATTTATTGCATAGAGAAATGTCACAGTTAATAAATATATCTGACGAATAATACTGCTCAATATTCCCCAACGCTAAATCAGATTGATTTAGCGTTGGGCTATTTCAATACCCTAATATAACGCTTCTAAACTTACTCATTTCATTAAAGCGCCAGTTATTGCTGCAACTCTTATCTCAGTGATGCTATTAGCGCACAGATCTTGCCAACAAGTAAAAGACGCGCCACAATCATTACATAACAATGCTGTTTTGTTTTCGCCATTTTTCTCCTTTGTTATCAGATATTGACACTTGCAGGCATTGCTTTATTTTACCTGTATAGAATGAAGCTAAGTTAAATATTATTGTTTCTTATACGCTTTCTTAACAAAAGACTAAACAATTCACTACAATTGCAGATAAAGTAATTAATATAAAAATAATAATAACCACGGATGAAAATATTTAGGTATGGATTTTAAAGATTACCAGTCACAAATAAAAGAACTTATCGCTTTGCGTAATGAGCCAGACTTTAATGACTTGCTTAATAAAATTCTATTTGGTGAAAGCAATAGCGATAAGTTTCTTATAAAAATGGAGCTGAGTCGCTTGGCAAAGCCGTGCCAGCGAGTTATCGATCTGCGCGATAAAGTCACTGAAGATTGTAAGTTATTTCAGCAGGGAAATATTAAACATTATTTAACGGCTGTTACGATCAAAATACTTCAGGAAAATATTAACCTATATGGTCTTTACACTATTGGGGTTTTTGAAGCTGTATATTCTCATCTTGCGCAACAAAAAGAGAAACAAAGTAAAAAACTTGTTATTGATGACGCACCAAAGAGTCAAGAGCAATGTGAGCTTTTACATCTTTCGCAAAAAAACAAACGTGGTGCGCCACGTATGTTTTTTGTCACTAATGTTGAAATTTTACTGCCCGATGGCAAAACCCTTGCTGCACAGTCCTCGAATATCTCCTCAACCGGTGTAAAAATCAAACTGCAGGAAGATATTCATCTTCTTAATGATCAATATATTCTGCTATCATTTAGCGGTCTGCAACTTGAATTTCATGACTCAGCACTAGATAGTGCAATTAAATATCAGTTAGTTAAACAAACACATGAAGATGATACCCACTATTTATATCTAACGTATGCGGATAACCGAACGCAATTTATTACTTTTATTAACAGCTTTATTCGCTCGAACCAATATAAATACAAGATTGATGTTCAATATTATTATCAACTTGCGAAAATTACCGCACTAAAAAATATGTATATAGCGCAGATGAATCCCCTGCCGATTTACCTTGATAGCAGCGCTTCTTCCCCCTTTCTTTTTGCATTAAAAAACAAGAGTAATAAACAAATATTAAATGAATGGTGTTGTGACGGTGTTAATCAGCTGCCGATGTTATTTGATGAATTACGCCTCACTCAACTGCTCGTTCACGCTATAAAACAGCCGACGACGACACTTTACTGCTTTATCCATACTTCTAATGGCAAAAATTATTTTCTTTCTGCAAGCGAAGAGGAATTATTAGAGAAGGGATTAAAGGATTTATTTATTAATTACGGATCTACTAAAAAGAGCTGGCAAGTTTATCATTTGACATTAAATGCTTACCAATATCAGCAAAACCACAGTTACGATATAACTGAAAGTGTGCCGACACAGTTTGAACAAGTGACGCATATTGCGACATTACAACAATTAACTCAGCCCTCTTTTTCCATTGACCAGGAAATAGATAAAACTGAATTAAATAAAATAAATCAGTTTGTACACCGTGATAGCAAAGAAAATCAAACATCTAT
>NZ_CEZLMY010000254.1:0-562 GCF_983033635.1 Psychromonas sp.
CCTATTGAGAGGTTGGATATATAACAGCAGACTGTCGTCTTCATTAAACTTGCAATAAACGGGGCTCTATATCAGCCCCATCCTGCCTAAAAAATCGTAAAGAGTCTAAAGTCCGACCACCATACCTAGTGTGAACACAATTGAGAGAACAACTCCAGCAGTTATTAGCGCGGTTGTCGGACCACCTCTAAACTCTCGTGTTTCAATCTCAACTATATCCATTATTGGTATATTGACCTCTTCACCCACAATACTATTTTCTGTAATTGCTGTTACCTTGAATTTATAGTGCATTCCATCAGAGGTGATAATTTTGACATTATCTCCTAGCTGGATAATATCTCCTGCGTAAATTTGTTCATGCAGTTGTTCTGGTGATAATTCAACGGGTTTTATTGTAGTGCAGCCACTTGCAATTAGAAGTATAAAAATAGTCATAAGTAGTTTCATCATTGCCCTTCCTATTCTAAAATTAGTAGTAATCTGTGCCTAACACAGCAATTTGTGGTTAGTATAGGTAGTCCAACAAAATTGCTTTGCCATATATTATTAATTAGTGCCC
>NZ_CEZLMY010000254.1:572-2890 GCF_983033635.1 Psychromonas sp.
ATAATAGTCACAACTATGTGTGTTGGTAATTTCCAGTCTGCATTACTCAAGCTTGCCAGCAAGAAGATTGATATAAATCAAAGGGAAATTTTAGAGGCTTGTTGTGCCCAAATTTACCAAGCCACAACAGATTATTGTGGATTATTATATTTGGCCTCAATTTTAGAAGCTTAAGGCAATTTCCTAAGGCACTTTGTGCCCCTTTCCGCCTTAGAAAGCTAACTCACAAACGCCCGCCGAGCGAGTTGTAATATTGTATTATCATCAATGTTTCGCTATTGACACAACGCTCGCTTTCTCCCAATAGCGAGCGCAAATACCTAGTTATATCCGGGAAAAATCGAGCGTGACTAGTGTCATTTTTTATGTTTTTAAGAAGACTCGGTTATTACTCTTACATCCATTTAGAGGTAATAGAGTGTAATAGTTATATTTAGTTGATTTGTATAAGATAGTCATATTAATACGAGATTTGAAGAGAATAGTAAGGTATAGGGTCTCACCCTTTTGTCCCTCCAAATAAAAAGTTAAAAGGTTATATGACTAAAATTATTGAAATAGACTGGTCTAAAGGTGTGAGGGTTGGCTCTGAGTTCTTTCCTGAAGATAAGCTGGAGAGAGCAAAGTATGCCAAGTTTTTAACAGGTTTCTTAGCAGAACAAGGTTTTGATGGGGTACAAAAAAGTAACTACGTACTTAACCTGAATTCTGAATGGGGAGCTGGTAAGACATATTTTCTTAAAAGGTGGGCTAAAGACTTACAGCCTCATTATCCTGTGGCATATATTGATGCATGGAAACAAGACTATTCTGACGATCCATTAATGACCGTGGTTTCTTCTCTCATTAAACAATTTAGGCTGCAAGCAGGTAAGGGCGAAGATGATCCAATATTTAAAGCACCAAGAAAATTAATTGGGTTATTAAAAGCAGCCGCTCCCGGAATCGCCAGAGGATTAACTAAGCGCTACTTAGGAATTGACCCTGTAGAAATTATGAATGCAGAGGATGACGATGAACTACCGGGAGGTGGGTGTGTTGATGCAGATGGTGAGCCTATTCCTATGGGGTTTGCAGCATCAGGCTTAGTTAAACACTTAATTGATGAACATGATGCTAAAAGCGTTGCCATTGAAAGTCTAAAAAAGAGTGTTCAAGAGTGGGTGGAAGCAGTAATAGACCCGGCAAAAGTTAGCTATCCGGCATTTATCTTTATTGATGAATTAGATCGCTGCAGACCTAGCTATGCCGTAGAAATGCTTGAGACCATAAAGCACATATTTGATATTGAGGGCGTTGTCTTTGTTGTTGCTACTGATACAGAGCAATTACAACATGCAGTCAAAGCTGTTTATGGTGAAGGTTTTGATGCAAGAGTCTACTTAGGTCGATTCTTTAATAGTAGGTATACACTGCGTAAACCTTCGTATGAGAAACTTTTAGAGGTACATTGTGATTTGGATAAGCTATCCCCAGATTATCTAGCGTCTAAACAGATAGTTCCATTTCCTTCATCATTAGATGTACAGGATATACGAATAAAAAATCTGACTGTTGTTTATGATTCATTCGGCTTGCCAGCTAGACAGGTTATTCAAATAACTGATAGGTTAATTGCAGCTGTAGAGTCTCTTTCCGATATCAAATGCCTGAACATTATCTATTTAGCTTTTCTACTTAGTCTAAGAGAAAAAGCCCCTCACTTGTATGAAGTTATGACTACGTACCAATTAGGGAGAAAACTAGACAGTGATTCGAGTCTAACGCTTGAAATGGCTATCATTCGTATTGGTAATTTGGATAATCAATTTATTAAATTTGAATGTAACCCAGTGTCAATTCTGCCAACTCTAACTGCTAGTAACTCTTCAACTTACACCAATAATTGGCCTAATGGCTTATACGAGTGTACGTTGCGAAAATATATTCAAGAAATACATATGCATATGCTTCATAGCTATAATGATTCAAATTGGCGGGGTAAAATGAGAGAAGTTGCAGATATGCAGCATAGTGGCCAAATAGGTCCTGATAAAGGAGGACATTGGGCTTCTATTGGTTTTGCTACACAAAATGAAAATTCTGGTTTGGATATTGGGTTCTATAAAGATCTGGTTGAGCTTGCTTCTGCTATTGATTGGTTAGATGAATAAAGTTAGGTAATCGAATTATGAAAAAACTACTGAATTTAAAAGAAGACTTTGATGAACTCATAGAAGTACAACGACCAGATGACACACAAAGCTATGCTTTTGCGGAACTCAAGCTTCTATATGGAAAAGTACCAACCATTACATTTCATGATCATGATCATGGTA
>NZ_CEZLMY010000254.1:2900-3605 GCF_983033635.1 Psychromonas sp.
GAAATGTTTGACGAGCAATCATTACTGACTTTCCGAACTATTTCTAGATCAAACCAGACAGAATATAAGGCTTCAATCGCTAAAAAATATGACTCTGGTGAACTTTATTTGAACTACGTATATTGTGGGAAATTTGATAATGAGCAGGTGAAAAGAGTTACGTTTATCATTCCTGAACTTGCCTCTTACTTTCAAAATGAGCTGAAGTATCGGTTAGACAATGAAGTTAACATCTCTGGAAATCTAAAAATTGAACCGATCCTTTCGACTGTAACTATCAATGGTGAGCCACTAGCTATTGAACTGGCTCAACAGTACTATCTTAAGAGTTTTGAAGATAATAATGGTTTTGGGTTCACTAATTTTGTTTCACTTTCATTTGAACGAGACTCACCATTTACATTTTCTGACATAAAGAAGCTCAGGTTAAAAATTACTAACTTATTTACTTGGATCACTGGCTATCCTGTAACTATCGATTCTATAAACGTAAGTGACACGCTAGATTCGGGCTACCTGTACTTACCAAGCGTAAAGAAAACTAGTACATATGACTTCAGCTACCCAAACTGCTTAATGCAAAATCATGAGCTACGCAATAACTTCGATATTATTTGCAAGCACTACTTTGATCTTAACGCTTCAATTTTCGAGAATATCTGGTCAAGAACCATTCCGCTGTTTGATTTTAGCGGGGTGCTAGAG
>NZ_CEZLMY010000255.1:0-2835 GCF_983033635.1 Psychromonas sp.
TACGCAAAAAGATATTTTTAGCGCAAAACCGCTATTTCGAAAGAGTCATCGCCACAATTAAAGTACTTGGCCTTAATGAGCATTTTATCTATACAGTACTTGGGCAACCTAAAAACCTCTCTGAGCCCCCTATCAAAGCAGCAAGCTACCTTAAAAAAAGTGGCATTATCACGGTCTATCAACTTAACACCCAAAATGGGAGCAAACAGTATGAAGCTATCCCATCGGTGCTCATTGGTAGCCAACGTAGTCTTGCCGAGCATGATGTAGTCAGTTTCTTTAAAGGTTTGAACGATGAAGTTGAACAACACTATCTCGCAAAAAACATGACCCTTGAGCAACATCGCCTTTACTACAACTGGCGTACTATCCAACTGGCTTTTCTGTTTATTGCTTTAACGGGTGTCCGGCCGACGCATGCTATCACTATTGAACGACGTCGCTGCTTTGCGGGAGAGCAAGTTTGCGTTAACGATAAAGGGCGGTGGCGCTCTGTGATTTTATGCTCATATCTTAAAACGCAGATCAGTGAATACCTGCAGCTACAGAAAACGCTAACGATGCAGTTCCCTCACCACCAACCAAATCAAGCGATGTGGTACTTAATTGACGAGCAGGGCGAGCAACAACTGCTGACTGCACACTATTTACGACTAACAATGCATTCGTTATGGCCAGGTGTTGTCCCCTATCAATTACGTCACTTTTTTGCGCAATGTGCACTGACTAGTCTACCGCCCCATCACCTTGCTATACAGCAAATTGATCGGTTAATGGGCCATAGCAATTTAGGCGAGCACCTCGGCAGTGATGACCAATTTCCACTCACGCTTGTGCCATTACAAAATTATTTGGAACGTCTTGTTGAACGCTTAGGGTTGCTGAAATTGCAGCGGCTAGGAGTCGTCGGTGAATAATGTTTTAAAGTTAGCGCCCAATACGGTACTTACGTATCTTGAACACTGCCATAACAACAGTGATGAGCTATTACCTTATAAAAAGCGCGCGTCAATCGCTGAAGATATTAATTGGGTGCTATCGCGCTGGTCGGATGAGAGTGTGCCCCTCCGCACGCTAACGGATGAGTACTACCAACAACTCAAGCAAACGATTAATCAAGTCCCCACGGGTAAACAAAAACACTATCGACAAGCACTGAATGCTGTTCTTATCTATCTCAATGACATTGCGCAGTGGCAACTGCCCGAACGCACTGAAAAGCTGTTTGTTGATCGTGACTTAGCTTGGTTTAACCGCTTAAGTGAGCAAGCAGAACTCGCCTATACCCTTTGGCAAGCCTATCTGACAGACAAGTCGGACTCCCTGAATGCTCAAGCTAATCCAACGGCTGCACAGGCAACATTAACTATTGCACTCGAGGTTGCCCCGCTCTCGCTAAACCATCTGGCCGCAATATTAAATGAACAAGCCAGCCTCGAGCGTACAGGCCAACAGACACAGCTTAAAGTTATTCATCATCAACAGGCATCGTCAGCCGCTCAGCAAACAACGCCTACTTTTACGCGTTACCATTTAACACTCTACAGTTATTGTTTTTTAGACAACTATTACAAAAAGAAAGCACCATCACTCACGCAGCGCCAACTGCTCAATACGCTTAATGAGCACATATCCAAAGCCCCTTACCACTTAGGGCCATGCACCCCAGCTCAGTGGCATACTCTCTTTCAATCGCTTTGGCGTTGCCGTGATAACCTACCACCCACGTTGCTCAAAGATATGACACAACCTGAGCGGCATGTTGATTTTGATGCGACTCCCCCGCTAAATACCATCACTCCGACCAGCAAGCCTCGTTGGTCACAACGCCAGTTAATCAATCACGGGTTTAAAAAGGGCGAAATTGACACCTTTGCTATTCCCAACTTAAATCCAAATAATATTATTGAACACTATCTGTTTCTCTATTGTCGAGAATTGATTTTATATGGCGGAGTGCAGGTGGATAAGTTGTCTAATGCGACCATCACAAAATACTGCAATATTGAAGTGTGTTTTAACGATGAGCCACTACGCTATGAGGTTGCTATCGACTATGAGCAACTGCAGCAGTGGGCTAAACGGGTATATGAAAAACAGGAAAGCGACACACACAAAGGGTTAGTGCATTACTTTTTTCGTTTTATCTCCACACAAGCCCTCACTGACCACCTGGATATCGCCGAATTCGAGAGCCCTAGCCTAGCACCAACAGTCGATCCTTTTCGTATTCCTTTATCGGCGTTGCACGAAATAGTGGATGCGCTACTTACCCAACCTGGTGGTACATTGCTACAGCGTTTATATTGTGCGGTCAGCGCGATTATTGGTTACTTTGCAATGTTACGTCGCGGTGAAGTACTGAGGCTACGCATTAAAGATATTATTTGTTTATCCAACAAGTCTAATGCTTTTCATTTTATCATCACTAACACCACTGAGGGCGACACTAAAAGTCATAAAACTCGCACCGTTGATACTGTATTGCCCGATGCAATGGCGATGTTAGTGCGTATTGCTATCCACCTTAAAAAAGATAGCGACTATAACTCCCCTTTAATTGGCTTTGATAATGAGAAAATCAGCTCCCGCCAACTTAATTATTTATTACCTGTCACCAAGGCAATGAAAGCGCTCTGCGGACAAATAGCACGATTTCACCATCTACGAAAAAGTGGTATTCACCTATCTAAGCAGCAAACATTGCAGCTTGCTTATCAGTACCCTGCACATGACTTAGGTCCATACGCAGACTTACAGCCGATGCTGTTACCTGAAATAGTTAGAAAACGATTCAACTACTGGATTGAAGGTCGTGAAGAGAAGGAGATTAAC
>NZ_CEZLMY010000255.1:2845-3595 GCF_983033635.1 Psychromonas sp.
TATTTCCCTATTTACGCCCGAAACAAGCAGTATGTGCACAACAGGCTTTTTCACATGCACAATTACGATTTTTACTTGGCTTAGCACCAGACTCAAACGATCTGTCACGACAACTGAGTTTGCTCAGTGAACACTACAATAATCTGTCTATTAGTGAGAAGCAGAAGAATCCCGTGATGCTAACCGAGCAAGCGTTACGATCTTATTTATGGCCGCCTCAACATAACAATAAATCAGACTTATTCGCTGATAAGGCATATAAAGATCCAAAATATTATTACGTTCAGTGGCAAGAATCAGCGAGTCATCAACGAGGTAATTTTATTGATGAGCTCTTTATTAGCATGCGACAGAAAAAATATTTTGATTTTAAAGTATTAGGCCAGGTTTGGGGGGATTCTGGTAAACATACCTATCGCCCACTTACCAAAACACAGCGTACCGCCCTATCAGGCCTTGGCACCATTACATTGATAGCTAAAAATCTAGATGCAACTGTGGCTAACGACACTGACAACAAGAGTAGTCTAAGGGAAGCAAGTCACGCCGTACGGCCTTCCCTGCAAATACAGGTTGCAAGCAATGCCCGAAACGCAACCTATTTTGAGGCAGTCTTTCGTCAACCAGAGTGGCAATGGCTATCCAGCTCTTTTGCATTGACCGTAAACCGTAAAACAAAAGTAGATCGATTACTGAGCTTAGTTAAAACCCGTTACGCCAAAGGTAAAGAGAAGATCACTGTCATTAAAC
>NZ_CEZLMY010000256.1:0-3540 GCF_983033635.1 Psychromonas sp.
CCAGTTAAGTTAATTATGTCTTAACTGGGTTAGTCGAATCAATTAGACCACGTCATTTGTTTACTACTCATGTTTATTCACAACAAGCATGTTCAGAGTTAGACAATGATAATGATCGTCTGAGTTGTTATGACACAAGTGTAAAAGAGGATTTAGCATCTGATGATTCCGAACCATCTGAATTAGCCAAAATGGATATCCCTGATATTTCAAATTATTTCAATGAAAGAAAGATATTTAAATTAACTACTCATCAGGCAAATTACATTTTACCAGTGTCTTATAATTCAAAAACTAATGATGAGATCTATCAGGAAACCGATCCAGGTACTGAAGTTGATAACGTAGAAGTTAAATTTCAACTTAGTGGTAAGCTCAAACTTCTCAATGATATGTTCAATGATAACTGGGATCTCTGGTTCGCCTATACACATACATCTTGGTGGCAACTGTATAATTCCGATGAATCAGCACCCTTTAGAGAAACCAATTACAGTCCAGAAGTATTTACCACCTATTACTCTGATTACAATGTCTTTGGGATGACGCTACTGCAAACAGATTTTGGTTTCGTTCACCAATCTAATGGCAGAACAGAGCCACTTTCACGTAGTTGGAATCGCATTTATGCTAATTTTGAACTCGCTAAAGGAAATTATTTACTATCAATTAAGCCTTGGTACCGTATTCCTGAAAGTGAAGGTCAAGATGATAACCCCGACATAGAGGACTATGTTGGTTATGGTGACTACAGATTGACCTATAAAGGCGATACTAACCTTTACAGTATTTTATTTAGAAATAATTTTAAATTTGATGGTGATAATGAAAGTAGTGTTGAACTAAGTTGGGCCTTTCCTGTGTATGAAATAGTTGATATATACTTCCAATATTATAATGGTTATGGCGAAAGTCTGATTGATTATGACCATAGAGTAAACCGAATCAGTCTCGGAATTCTTATCTATGATTGGTTCTAGAATGAATATAGTAAGAGCTTTCCCTGCATGACATTTAAATGTACCAATAAATAAATGATCAATTACCTAGCCAGATACCATGCGTGCCTGGCTAACGCTGCATCATTGTTCTAGATATATATATCCCACAAAATAATAATCATAATACATATTACGACTGCAACTTGTTCGTCCCGTTTAATGGCTCATAGTTGCTTTCGTTAATCCCTTAATTTCCTAGCGTTGGTTAATTATTGACAAATAAGAGTTGAACTCTTTTATAAAAATGATTGTAATTTCAGTGATTATTACGTTGCGGTTAACATCACACTTCACTTGCAACGCAATAAATATGCGGGATTATTTAAAACAAGTATAAAGAAGATACCCCGTAAAAAGTAATGATGTGGTTCGCCCCTAGTTGCCTAGACTCTTTGCTAAGTTCTTAAAATACTGCTTTTCGAACTTCATCGGAGACAGCCCGATATTTTTACCATGATGGCACACTGGTGTAGCAGTACAGTAATTTTGGCCACTAATTTGTAGCTTCCTAAGGCGGAAAGGGGCACATAACGCCTTAGCTTTTTATTCTCTAATCCCAATTTATTAAGTCTACCTTGATTCTTTTTGTCTGAACTTTGTGCTGTGTAATATTTATTTTCTTATTACGTAGAGTATGATGTTTTCTTTAATGTCATGATTTAAAAGAATAAAAGGTATGGGTGTCCAACTTTTTATGCATTAATAAAACAGGCCCTTTTCAGGGCTCAATAATTGAACCATTAATTATAGGTTAGCAACACATATTGCGCCGACTGTTGTCATTACAATAGTGTAAGGCAGTGCCATGAGCACCATTTTACCGTAAGACAAACGAATTAACGGAGCAATGGCAGACGTCAGTAAGAACAAGAAAGCGGCTTGACCGTTTGGTGTTGCAACACTTGGCAAGTTAGTACCGGTATTTACCGCCACAGCTAACAGCTCAAAGTGTTCACGGCTAATATCACCAGCGTCTAATGCCGCTTTTACTTCGTTAATGTATACCGTGGCCACAAATACGTTATCACTGATAATAGATAACAATCCATTGGCAAAGAACATGATTAACGGCTGCGCTTCAATGCTTTGCGCAAAAACCAAGTCAATAATAGGCTGAAACAAATGCTGATCATGAATAACTGCCACAACAGCAAAGAACACTACTAGAAGAGATGTGAATGGTAGTGCCTCTTCAAAAGCATGGCCAATCTGATGCTCTTCGGTAATGCCGTTAAGAGCGGTTTGTACCACGATAATGGTTAAACCAATTAGGCCGACAGGCGCTAAATGCAGCGCTAAGGCAACCATAAGGAAAACTGCCGCAGCCCCCTGCACCCATAATTGGGCTATTTCGTATTTAGTTCGTTGCTCTGTCTGGTGCAGATCATAATCACTTAAAATTTTGAATACTGCTTCTGGTAATTGATCGCCATATCCAAATAATTTAAATTTCTCAACCACCACAACGGTTAATAAACCGGCAACAAAGACGGGAATAGAGACTGGAGCTACCGCCAAGAAAAAGGCAATGAAATCCCAGCCGGCTTTTTCAGCAATTAGCAAGTTTTGAGGTTCACCCACTAATGTTGCCACACCACCGAGTGCCGTACCTACCGCACCGTGCATTAATAAGCTGCGTAAGAAACCACGAAAGGCTTGTAAATCTTCTTTATGGTGATCGTGTACGGTTTTATCGTCACCATGATCATGATCGTCATGATGATATTGACGCCCTGAGACTACTTTATGGTAAACACTGTAAAAGCCAACACCCACTGCAATAATCACCGCAGTCACCGTTAATGCATCTAAAAAGGCTGAAAGCAATGCTGCCATAACACTAAAGGTTAAAGACAAAGCAATTTTGGATCGTACGTTGATCAGCAGCTTCATAAAAATAAACAGCAGCAGGTTTTTCATAAAGAAAATCCCCGCCACCATAAACATCAACAATAATATAACTTCAAAGTTAGCAATAATTTCACTTTTGACAGCAGCAGGGCTGGTCATGCCTAAGGCCACGGCTTCAATTACCAGTAAACCACCCGGTTGAAGCGGGTAGCATTTTAAAGCTAATGCCAGAGTGAAAATAAACTCGACAATAAGTGCCCATCCCGCCACCGTGTAACCGATATCAGGAATCATAACCAATAAAGGGTTGATCAATAAAAAAACTATGATGGATTTTTTATACCAGGACGGGCTATTGCCCAAGAAATTATGATAGAGACTGTTCATATACTCAACCTTATTTTGATGACTAAATTCTATTTAGAAGCGTTAATTTAGATATTGCTATTTTTTAATTAACCGCCAGAAGTTTTCATAAAGCATAGGATGCTTAAACTCATTGTGCCAAAGAACAGTAATGACTGTTCTGATTTAATTATCACTGTTCTCATTACCCAAACATCTGATAGAACCAATCTGAATTAGCTCAATTTAAATTGATCAACTATCGATTTCAGTTGACTATTGGCACTGGCTAGATTCATGGTTTGTTTCATGCTGTTTTTACCGTTTATTGCCAACTCGTTGG
>NZ_CEZLMY010000257.1:0-3509 GCF_983033635.1 Psychromonas sp.
GTCTGGAGCAGACAGAAAAAACATCCTATTTTAGATAAGCTGAAAACAGCGCAGTTTCAGGATGAAAATTATTGTACAGCTTGTCGTGCAGGACCTTTTTCAACGAAATTAGATCGTATTGAGCATAATAAGTCGAAAAAACATTTACAAATGGTAGAATTTGAAAGGCTATGGTTGGCAGAGATAGAAAATAACAACACAGTATAAAACAAAGTAAAATAATGATTAATAAAGCGCAACTTAGATCCCTTCAATACTAAGAAAAATCTAATAATCCGTTAATTTATCACAGCTTTTCAATATTTATCCTATAATTCTAAAGATTAAAAGTAGAGGATTTTTTTATGCAATCAACATCCAGCCAATCGCAAGGATTATTACTTTTCAAATTATCTCAGTTGCAAAGTTTTGCACTGGGAACATTAAAAATACAAGAGATTGTTCCCTATCAGCGTCTGACTCAACTACCTAACGCTGAAGCTAATGTAATTGGTGCAGCCAGTATTCGCGGGCAAACACTGACCATCATTGATATGGCGGCAGCCGTTGGTTACCCGCCAATAAGGGAAGAAGAGAAAAATAATTGTGTCATTATTATCACAGACTGCAGTCGCATGCATGTCGGTTTTTTAGTTCGAAAAATTGAACGCATTATTGAATGTAACTGGAAAAATATCGAGCCACCACCAAACTCCTTAGGAAATAAAACCTACATTACCGGCATCACCCATTTTGAAAATAAACTTATCCAATTATTAGATGTTGAGCTGTTACTTTCCGAGATATTTCCAAGTGAAGATGATAAAGCAGTTGAAATTAATGGCGTGCAAAAAGGTTTATTACAAAACTCGCATATTCTCTTGGTTGATGACTCAGCCGTGGCTCGTAGACAACTCGAACATGCGCTAACTAATATCGATGTACCGTTTAAGGTTTGTAAAAATGGTAATGATGCACTGGCTGTGATGAAAGAATGCGCAGAAAAAGAAAATCCAATCGATATTCTGGTCAGTGATATTGAAATGCCGGGTTTAGATGGATATGAACTGACGTTTGAAGTGCGCAGTGTGCCTGAAATTGCCCATGCTTATATTATTTTACATACCTCGCTTTCCAGTGAGATGAGCGTAGATCGAGCCAATCAAGTTGGCGCAGATGATGCGTTAACTAAATTCGAAGCACAAGCACTGGTTGATGCAATGCTTAAAGGAGCGAAAAGACAGGAACAATAGAGCAGTAAAAACGCCACTTTAATAAGTGGCGTTTTAGTTAATCAATATCAACAAACTAATATTATTTCCTTACAAACTCTTGCTCATCATCTTCAACATCAATGTTATTTACTTTATGTTTGTTTTCCCAAAAGTCCGCATGTTTAATACCTAATGCAAGCGGATCAAAGGTATAAACCTCTTTGCGCGCTTTACGCTGCAGCTCATAATCTTTTAATGCTTTAAGCGCAGGTTTCCCCATAAAGAAGATAACCAATAAACCGATAATATTTAACCAGGCCATTAAACCAACACCGACATCTCCAAGTCCCCATGCAAGATTAGCGGCCTTAATAGTGCCGTAGAAGGTTGCCAGCATCAGCGCGATCTTTAGTAAAAAAGTGAAGTTAGGCATTTTTAACGTACGACGAATATAAGCAACATTGGTTTCAGCAATATAGTAATACGCCAGAATAGTAGTAAACGAGAAAAAGAATAACGCTAGTGCAATAAATGGCTTGCCGACACCAGGAAGCACCCTTTCAACCGCCATTTGTGTATAAGCAGGGCTATTAGCGGCAATATCCGCAGCGACATTTTGTATTAAAAATGTCTCGCCAATACCATGCACGTTATAAGCGCCGGTAATTAAAATCACAAATGCAGTTGCTGAACAGACAAATAGCGTATCTATGTACACGGAAAACGCCTGTACTAAACCTTGTTGTGCCGGATGCTCAACTTCTGCGGCAGCTGCTGCATGCGGTCCTGTACCTTGACCCGCTTCATTAGAGTAAACACCACGTTTAACCCCCCAACCTATTGCAGCACCAACTCCCGCCATCGGCGTAAAGGCATCGCTAATGATCATGGCAAACACATTTGGTAACTCACCAATATTAAGTGCAATAATTATGCAGGCAACGATGATATAAGCTAATGCCATAAACGGCACAACAAATTGAGTAAAGCTTGCAATGCGTTTTACACCACCAAATATAATGAAACCTAAGATTAAAACAATCACAGATGCCGTAGCAATTTTAGTTGAGCTGATCATACCAATACCCGTATTGATCATATCACCGCTACCAAAGGTTAACTCTACTGCATTACCAATACTGTTTGACTGTACACCCGGCAATAACAGACCACAGGCCAAAATGGTCGCAAGTGCAAATAAAATGGCATACCATTTTTGCCCGGTTACTTTTTCGATGTAATAAGCGGGACCGCCTCGATATTGGCCTTGATCTACTTCTTTATAAATTTGTGCCAGTGTTGACTCAACATATGCCGTCGCAGCACCTAAAAATGCCACTAGCCACATCCAAAATACCGCGCCAGGACCACCAAACCCGATAGCAGCAGCAACACCCGCGATATTCCCCGTACCTACACGACCCGATAATGAAACAGCTAATGCTTGAAAAGAGGAGATACCATGTTCTGATTTTTTACCTGAAAGTAATAATTGGTACATCTCACGAAATAATCGAACTTGAACAAAACGCGTTTGAATGGAATAAAAAAGACCGGCCGCTAAACACAAATAAATAAGTGCCGGGCTCCAAATAATGCCATTTAAAAAATCCACTAATCCTTGCAAGATATTCTCCCTATCTTTGTTATGTAACACACGACCACTTGCAACGGCATAATTTAGCGAGACGAAATCTCAGCTAGAAACCCGTTTTTGCAAGAGGTTTGCGAATATGAATAAAAAAAAGGAAGGTAACATCGAAGAATAATCAAAGCAAAGAGGGATTGCCAAACTATGCGAAGGCGCACCGTTTGCTGGAAAAAAGCAGAGAAACAATAAGATAGATCAAAATAACAGATTAACTAAAATTTATCGCAATAATAATCAGCAACGATTTTTTGATAGTAAATACCGGCATATCACAGTTCCCATCACTTATTAAAATAACCATTAATAAAAATTTGAACCTCCAGTTATTAAGAGCTATTAAGGTTCTATTATAGAGGCATACCAATGTGCGCTCTTGTATGGTTATGTAGTCGCAATGATGCAATAGGCAATCTGCTAGTGTTAATAGCGGCCTCTGGTGCCTGGTTTAGCGGCAGCGCAATACCTGATTTAGTTGTTGCCTTTATCTTATACCCATGTTACTTAAGATGCAAAATCAGCAAGGAAAACTGTACTTAGATGCTAGGCATAAAATTGAAGTATAGTTGTTCTACATTGAGATTTTATAACGACGCAGATGAGTGAAATTTGACTTGCCCTGCGGGGGCTCAGCTCGAAAACCAGTATTGCGTTACAGCATTCGATAA
>NZ_CEZLMY010000258.1:0-3506 GCF_983033635.1 Psychromonas sp.
CTTATAAGATGTATTTTCACTTTCGAGTTTTCTATAAAATGAAGACTTACTCATCCTAAATTGACTTGCCATTTCGGTTACTGAAATACTGCCATGAGTTTTCATAAAACAGGTTTCAATCTTCGCTAATAGATCATCTTTGATATTTTCTAATTCAGGCAGGCTGGGCCTTAAACTTTCTACAAGTGATTTTAATTCACCATCAACATAAGCATTATGATGTTTATTAATTCTGTTAAAATCATCCTTTTTAAAGCGTAAATAACTTTCTTTGGCAAAACTAACGTTTCCAGATATATGTGCCTGATAGGTTTCGAGATCTAAGCTGTTTTCAGAAGAAAAAAATGAGTCAATCTTGACATCACTTCCAAAAATAAGTTGAGTGGTATAGGCCACTAAAAACAGGAAACCATAACCAGGATTGAAACTTTTCTCTTCGTTAGTAAAGCTTAATCTAATCTCAATATATTCATTTATATCATTGATATCGAAGGATATAGCACGGTTACCGAACATCAGTTCCTCAATCATCCTTGCGATAAAGTCACCCAAGGTTGGCGCATTACAGATATAACTCCTAGTAACACAACCTAGATCTCCTCGGGCTAACGGAGACAAACTCCGCCCCTCTTTAGCATAGCTACTCGCGACCTTAGCAAGACACTTTAACTCAAAGCGATCATAGTAGCCGAGATCATTTAAAGCATATAATATCGGCAGTACTCTCTCCTCCCCGATAAAACATGGCCTATCTACTGAAAAAGCATCTAATTTGATTGTATTTAGTGCATTATTTTCTGGATCTATCTCTTTCAAAACCTGATAAACCCCAAATGCACAACTGTTTAAATAGAACATCAACCCGCCCTGTTTACCTTGCAACTATTTTTATTGGCAATCAAGCTTTCCAATACCACTAACATTAGTTCCGTCCTCTCTTTTAAACAAAATAAAACAATCATCGCAAAGCCAGCCTTTACAGGCTGGCATAAATAACAGGTAGTTTCCTCTTATTGTGAAGAAGCTACGCCATTATTTCTGATCGTTTCAGCGTACCATTTATAACTATCTTTAGGTATACGTTTCAGATCATTGTTATAATCCACATAAACCATGCCAAAACGACCATTATAACCGCGTATCCATTCAAAGTTATCAAACAGTGACCAAGCGGTGTAACCAATAACCGGAATGCCATCATCAATCGCTTTCCATACCGCTTTAACATGACCATTTAGAAAACGGGTTCTCATAGTATCGTGCACTTTGCCATCAGCGGTAAGTTGATCTTCAACGCGATAACCGCCGCCATTTTCAGTAATAATAATATCCTTACCACCTGACACGTCATTCAGATACACTAACGTATCGTACAAACCTTGTGGATCATATGCGCCATTTTCTGAGCCTGGATTCTCTATAGGGGCATAAGCAAAAGCTTCACCAAATATATCTCCGCCGAAAAAATCACCGTTTAATGAGAAAAGATTTTCACCACCGTAATCGGCTTCCCCATCATAGGCTCTTACTGTCGGTCGTCTATAGTAATTCACACCGGCAAAATCGGAACCTTGTGAGCCAATAAATGCTAAGTCGGCAGCTAATTGCTCTGGCGTTGCATTAATTTTGTAACCTAGCTCTGCAAATCTTTCCAGCAATCCATCCGGATACTTACCTTTAAAGATAGGGTAAGTAAACAAGTTAAGCTGAAGATCATTAAACAGCGCGGCAGCCGCTAAATCTTCTGGAGACTGAGAGGCTGGTTTAGCAATACCCAAGTCAAACGCGATCCCCATATCACCGTCAAGAATTTCTCCTGCATCTTCCAGATCATGGTAAATTTTAACTACTTTAGCATGCGCTAGCATATAACCATGAATGTAAGTCAGCTGTGTACCGGTAAACTTTATGACGGTTTGGTCCTTCATCATGGCTGCAACATTATCTGCATTAGGCTCCCAACCCATGCCAACCTTCCTGAAAATTTCAGCAAACAGGCCTTCTTGGAAGGTTGCCCAAATATACGGTTCATTCAAGCTCATCCATTTGGTGACTTTATTACCAAAGCGTCTGATAACCGCTTCTGCATAGACAGCAAAAAAATCGACAACTTGACGATTATTGAAACCGCCCATACCACCCATAGACTCAGGTAACCATAAAGGAAGCGGCATATCCCAATGGAACAGAGTGATCATAGGCTCAATATCATTTGCAATAAGCTCGTCAATCAGTCGATCATAGTAAGCTAGACCTTCTTCATTAGGTGCGGCCATCACTGGGCCGTTTGGCCCCATAACAATATCCCCATTTTCATCAAACTCAAAAGGGATACCACTCGGGTAAATGCGCGGCCAGGAGATAGAAAAACGGTAACTTTTTAAGCCAGCCTCTTTCATCAGCTTTACATCGTCCTTGTATCTATGGTACTGATCGATTGCGACATCCCCGGTTTCACCATTGGCCAGCCCCAAATCTCTGGTAATGAAATCCCAGTTGCTATAACCTTTACCACCTTCATTCCATGCCCCTTCCACCTGATAAGCAGAGGTTGCAGAGCCCCATAAAAAATCACTTGGAAATTCAAGGAATCTATCTTGTGGAACTTTAACATCAGTGGGATGCAGATAATCCCCCGAGTCACTACCACAGCCAGTCAATAAAGCGCCAGCTGCCACGGCGACAATTGCCAGTGGTTTTAAATTAATCATATTATAGACCTTCTAAATTAGGTTATTTCAACAAACATTCTTTACAATTAGGATCGAAAATACGGCGAGCATATTAAAAACTCGATCACCCTGACAAATTAAGATCAACTAAATTAATCATGTAAAGCAACAGGTTGCATTATGTTTATTGTTGATATCGGCTCTCTGATGAGCCGATATCATTTTGTTTAGTTTGATTATCAGCTGATAATCAAACTGTTCTTTTCCTGGGATAGAATGTGGTGATTACCACCATGCTTCCAGTTGAGCACCGATGCGGATATCGCCGTCTGAACCATCTGCATTGGCAACACGATGTTGTTCTGCTACGTTACCGAAGAAGCTGCCTGCGTAAAAACGTAATGTTGGTCTTACCATCGCGCCTATACCTGGTGTAAACTCCTGAGCGATAATAACTTTCTGAATATCTTGAGTTTCAGCATGATATGACTCTTTGACTTGGTCGAAGCCCAGTTCAACTGTAGTGCGCATATAGTCATTCCAGTAATAAGCTGGTCGTACAACAACACTTAAGCGATCCGGGTTTTCTTCTGCGACACTAAGCTCAGATTTTGTTTCACCACGGGCATAAAGAAGTGAATATGCCATATCGAACTGATCAGTGAATTTTACTGTACCGTAATCGATAAAGCGGAATGAGTTTTCTAACGTTCCTTGCCAACTTGGAGCAGCTGCAACTTTACTGCCGCTTGCATTGCGCCATGCAGCTTCACCAAAAGCATCTGCACCATACTGGAACACTAAAGTATTCGTGCCGTCTAGCAGCGGATGCGA
>NZ_CEZLMY010000259.1:0-3506 GCF_983033635.1 Psychromonas sp.
CTGAAGCGCTTCCGGATGCCGTGGTCGTTTTTCATAAACAGGGGGAAATTATCTGGTGTAATCGTTTAGCACAATTTCATTTAGGTTTTAAATGGCCTGAAGATACTGGCGAGAATATCACCAACCTGATCCGTAATCCGCTGTTTATTGAGTATTTAAAAAGTAATAATTACCATGAACCACTTGATCTGCTTTCACCGATTAACCCCGAAAAAACATTGGAATTTCGGGTTATGCCCTATGCAAAACACCAACGAATTTTAATTGTTCGTGATGTAACAACCTATCGACAGATTGATGAGATGCGCCGTTTATTTGTTGCCAATGTTTCTCATGAGTTGCGTACACCGCTGACGGTTCTGCAGGGATATATTGAAATTCTTGAGATGCAGACAGAGCAAGATTCGAATCAAGCCAAAGCAGTCACTGTACTTGAACAACAGACAACACGTATGTGTTCGTTAGTTGAGCAGTTGATGATGTTATCGAAAATTGAGAGTGCGCCAAACATTGATTTGGATGAGCAGGTTAATGTACCTGTACTGCTCGCACAGATTGAAAATGAAGCGTTAACCATAGGCAGGAAAAAAGCACAGCACATTCAATTTGATGTCGCACAAGATCTGCAGTTGCTCGGTGATGAGATGCAGCTGCGCAGTGCGATGGCAAACTTGGTTTATAACGCAGTTAATTACACACCTGAAAATGGGGCAATCAAAGTCATTTGGCGTCTTTGTGAAGAGGGGGCTTATTTTTGTGTGACGGATAATGGTGATGGTATTGCGCCTGAGCATATTTTGCATCTGACCGAACGTTTTTATCGCGTTGATGACTCTCGTTCTCGAGATACTGGCGGCTCGGGACTGGGTCTGTCAATTGTTAAACATGCATTAACGCATTATGATAGTGAGTTAAATATTGAGAGTAATTTAGGTGAAGGTAGCCAATTCTCTTTTGTTATTCCTAAAAGCTACCTAGTTAACCAATAGTAAAACCTCCACAGCTGAAGTCTAACCTTCGGCTTTTTTGTTTCTATCGAAGAGCGATTCTATCCGCTACAATAGTTAAAAATAGTGTTACGGAATCAATTATGAAAAACAGAAAACTCGCCAATAAATTAGATCAATTTTTAGAAATTCATCAATTTAAAGATTACTGTCCGAATGGTTTACAAATTGAAGGTGCTGAAGAGGTTAAAAAAATTATTACGGGTGTTACAGCCAACCAAGCATTAATTGACCTCGCCATTGAAGAAAATGCCGACGCCATTTTAGTGCACCATGGTTTTTTCTGGAAAGGGGAAAGCCAAGAGATTGTCGGCATGAAATACAAGCGTATTAAAGCCTTAATTGAAAATAACATCAATCTTTATGCCTATCATCTTCCACTTGATGTCCACCCTGAGCTGGGTAATAACGCACAACTTGCTAAATTATTGGATATTACAGACAGACGCCCATTAGAGCCGTGGGATAAACGCAGTGTTGGTCGTGTTGGTAAATTTGCCGAAGCAATTACTCCTGATATTTTATCTGCACGTATTGAATCTGTTTTATCTCGCGCTCCATTACATATTGATGGCGGCAAAAAAGAGATAAAAAGCATTGCCTGGTGTACGGGGGGCGGGCAGGACTACATCTCTATCGCTGCCGAGCAAGGTATTGATGCCTTTATCAGTGGTGAAATTTCCGAGCGTACTGTGCATATTGCCCGGGAAATGGGTATTCATTATTATGCGGCAGGTCATCACGCTACAGAACGTTACGGCGTTCAAGCGCTCGGAGGTTGGATTGAAGCGGAATTAGAGCTGGATGTTAAATTTATCGACATCGCTAACCCGGTTTAATATGCACTAATTAGGCATAAATAAACAAATATCGATGAAAAAGTCATCCTATGTTTGAAACTAGGGTGGCTTTTCCTTATGATGCTTGCACAAAATTAATAATATCAATCAAATCATTTAGGGAATTAAAATGACAACATATAACATTGCTTTACTTGCGGGCGACGGTATCGGTCCTGAAGTAATGAAAGAAGCGGTTAAAGTATTAAACCTTGTTGAACAGCGTAATGCAGACGTTAATTTTGAACTTAACGACGTATTATTTGGCGCTGCTGCTTATTTCGCAACGGGTAAAGCATTTCCGGATGAAACAAAAGCGGCTTGTGATAAAGCAGATGCTATCTTAAAAGGTACTATCGGTCTTAACCACGAAGACTCTAAAAAAATTCCAATAGATGAGCAACCAGAGCGTGGCGCATTATTACCGCTACGTCGTCGTTACAATACCTACGCTAACTTCCGTCCTGTCTACCTGCCAAAAGGTCTTGCACACTTTTCACCATTAAAAGCATCAGTTATCGGTGATGGCATCGATATTATGATCATTCGTGAATTAGTTGGCGGTTTATACTTCGGCGAAAAAGAAACCGGTGTTAATGAAAACGGTAAACGTTTTGTACGTGAAGTACTTGAATATGATGAAGATCAAATTCGTCAAATCATTAAAGTTGCTTTCGATGTCTCGATGACGCGCAAAAAAGTGCTGCATAATATCCACAAATCAAACGTTTTAAAATCAAGCGTGCTGTGGAATGAAATTGTTGAAGAAGAGAGCAAAAACTACCCGGAAGTTGAAGTTAAAAACATTCTGGTTGATGCAGCTGCTACTTACCTTTGTTTGAAGCCTACCATGTTTGATGTGATGGTAATGGAAAACATGTTCGGCGATATCTTAAGTGACCAGGGCGGCGGTATTTTAGGCTCGCTAGGCCTTATGCCTTCAGCTTGTAAAGGTCCTGAAAAATCATACTATGAACCTTCACACGGCAGTGCACCGGACATCGCAGGTAAAGGTATCGCAAACCCATACTCAATGATTGGCTCTGTTGCATTAATGCTGGAAATGAGCTTTGGTATGGAAAAAGAAGCGAAAAACCTTTGGGCTGCAATGCAAAGTGTATTTGAGAAAGGTTATTCAACATCAGATCTGTCTAAAGCGACTGAAGCTAACCTTGTTAGTACTGAAGAGTTTGGCGATTTGGTATGTGTTGAATTGGCTAAAATGCCTGTTGCATAAGTTTTTATATAAAACTTCTTAAATTTTAAACAGTATACTGTTTAAAATAAAAGCCACGTTTAAGCGTGGCTTTTTTGTTTTTAACAAATATGGAAAAATCATGGCACTTAAACCAACCATTTTTAAAATGAATATTAACCTTTCGGATCTAAACAATGATCTTTACGACACGCTTAATTTAACGGTTGCTCAGCATCCGTCAGAAACGCTCGAGCGTATGATGGCGCGCGTGATGGCATATTGTTTAAATGCGCAGGAGTTTTTGAGTTTTACTAAAGGTTTATCCGTTGCAGACGATCCCGATATTTGGGCAAAAAGTTTATCGGATGAATTTTTATTATGGATTGATGTTGGTGAGCCGGCGTTTGAGCGTATAAAAAAAGCACGCCGCCAGGCGCAAGCGGTAAAGGTATATAGTTTTAA
>NZ_CEZLMY010000260.1:0-3479 GCF_983033635.1 Psychromonas sp.
GACCGTCAATGGTCATTTTTCAGAATATTACTCGGCGCTTGAGAGGGGTTATTTCAGATGATGCCGATAATGGCGGCGACACGATTATTAAGGAAATAAATCGATTATTAAAAGAGATGGAACTGTCTGATCAGCGCATCTTTGAGCGCACTAAAGTTTTCTGTCAAAAGCACAATATAGGTTCAGTTTTAACACATTCCAGAAGTTCGACCGTTGAATATGTACTCAGGCAACTTGGCCAATCAGATACACTATCATCGGTAATCTGCACGGAATCACGACCGTTAAATGAAGGTGTTACGCTGGCCAATGCTTTAAGTGCTTTTCTCGACACAACAATTATTGTAGATACCCTTGCTGACAGGGTAATGAATCAATGTGATTGTGTTTTCCTTGGAGCTGATGCCATTGATAGCCGCGGGAATATTGTTAATAAAATTGGCAGCCGTTTGCTTGCATTAAGTGCGCAGGACCATGGAATTCCGGTAATCTGTTTAGCTGAAGCTATGAAAATTCATCCGGAAAAGAGAGTTGCTGCTCTGCCTGAAGAGTTTCATTGTGCAGCAGAGCTCGGCCATACATTGAATGCTGATATTTCAGTAACTAACCAATATTTTGAAGTTATTGAACATAGATTGATCTCAAAAATAATTTCAGATCAGCAGCTAATCAATTTATAAGCTGTTTACGGACTAGCGAGTCTGAAGCCTCACTTGCGAAACGCTCACAATATTTATTACGACTCAACTTTCCAGATTTTTATGCACCATAAAACCGGTATTAATAATCCCGACATAATTAAAAATATATTTCCCTGCAGTGATTCAAACAGCACCCCCGATATATAAGTAAACAGGGCCATAATTAAACCCAGCGCAATGCCGGAATAAAGTGACTGATAACGCACCATCTCGGAATTTTTTTGTAAACCAATATAACGGATCGCAGCTAAGTGTGTTACCGCAAAAGTGAAAGCATGAAATGTTTGCGCAATCCCTAACAGATAAACATCTGTAGTTAGCGCAAGCAGCAGCCAGCGGATTATGCTGGCCCCTAATCCTAATAAAAGCATCTGTTTAATTGACCAGCGGCAGAACAGTTTACTGTTAAAACGCATCAGTAGGACTTCCGCAAAAACACCGATTCCCCATAACCATGCAATGGACACTTCAGAAATGCCTTCCCGGGTCCAGTAAATGGAACTGAACGCGTAATAAGCACCGTGACTGCCCTGGATAGCGCCTGTGATAATTAAAAACAGGATCACATTAGTGCGTTTACACAATGAAAAAAGGGATTGTCCGGGATCTTGATGCGGCGATACCCCGTCATCTAATTGCGGAGACAGATGCAGTAAACTAAGCAACCACATCACCAGTGCCGCACAGACAATCACCCATAAAATAGCCTGATGTCCATAATCAACAATTAACCAGCCTACGCAGGTTGATCCTGCAATAAAACTCAATGATCCCCATAAGCGCACCCGTCCGTAATCTAAACTAATCTGTTTAACTAAACGCGTCCCTATAATGTCACCTAACGGCATCATAGGGGCCATTAAAAAATTCACACATAAAGTAATAATGGCCAGCCATACCTGCCCTTGCAGATAAAACAGCAAACTAAATGCCAGCAGAGTTAAAAAACCTAAGACACGCAATAGGCGCAGTGATGCCGCCCCGGTTGATACTCTTGGTAATAAACCTAAATTACTGACAAAGCGTAATACCAAGCCGATGGAAAAAAGTAAGCCGATATCACCACTGGAAATCCCCTGTGCTTCCAGCCAGACGCCCCAAAAAGGCAGGAACACCCCCCAAATAAACAGGAAAGAGATAAAATAAAAACTTAGCCAGGATTTAGCCGGAATGGCAGGAATAGAAAACAAAGACACCTCATTACGTTTTAAAATAGAGTTTATGAAAATAATCGGCGAATGCCCAATCATGAAAAAATCATAGCTGTTATATAGTGATCCGACTTTATTGTCGATATTGTTTATTAAAATTATTCATTTCTTATCTGCATATGACTTTTTAGGGCATAACTAAAATGCTTATCCGCAGCTGGCGCCCAGTTATTAGGAAGTAGTTACTGACAGCCAAACCTTTTTCAATATAAACAATTAATTTTTTTACCAACAAATTTCCTATCGATTTAGTTTCTTTTAAAGGAGAGATTAAGGGGGTTGCTTTTTGATCTTTCAGGCAAGCTCCCCGAATAAATAAATACAAATACGACAACTAAAGCCCCTCTACAGAAGTTGACCCAAGTCACACAAACAGCCTACTTGTTATGTTCTCGTGTTATTTATTTGATAACAAAGACAGGTGAAACTAGGCTGTTGGAAACTATGTAAATACTGAATTTACAGCAGCTAAGTAACCTGCTCACTAAACCTAATAGAATCAACAAGTTACAAAGCAATACTTGCTAACAAATAGTAAAACAGTCAATTGTCAATTTAATATAAAAACATTTAGGAGAGTTATATATGTTACTTTCAATCTCAAATGTGCTTAGTCAATTTAAATTATCACGGCTTATGCTGATATTATCTTTGCTGGTTATTTTTACCATGCTGATTAGTGCCTTTTTATCAATAGGCAGTGTCCGCAGCGGAGTAATAGCCGTTGAACATAAATCACTTGCAAATCATGTAGCCTCTTTAGCTAAAGTCGTGGCAATAACCAAACAAACAACAAAGTTAAAAGAGACGCTTTACACATCACGCTGGCATAGTGATAACTCCGGTTATGCCTTTTTAGCGGACGGCACAACTGGACGTTATATTGTATACCCTCCCAAACCGGCAAAAGAGGGAACGAAGATGGCGGCTATCAAGCTCATTGAAGGTGGAACCTTAGAGCAGGCTATCATTCGCACCAGCCAGCGCGGTATTGCAGAAATGGTCCATTATCAGCACTCCAAACCAGGAATGGATGAAAAAACATTAAAAGCGGCTTATTTATATCCGATTAAACAAGGGAGTGCGGTCTTAATCGCTGGCGAATATTTAGATCAGTCTGAAATCATCCTGATCAATATTTATCAAAAAATATTCACACCGATGGCATTAATTACGATTTTTGTGCTGATTTTTGTCTCAATTTTAACCCGACACCTCAACCGTCGCGCAAACTATCTAAGCAAAGCGATGTCACGCCTGGCTAATGGCGATTTATGTGAAGTCGTTTCCTTACAAGGTCGTGATGAAATGGCGTTTTTGGCAAATGCACTGAATATCTGCCAAACAAGCTTAAGCTGCATACTCAAGCAACAAGCGGAAAATGGCACCAATATCGCAACCGCGTCATTGCAGATAGACGCAAACCTCAACCATACTAATAAGCTTATTCACAGTGAATTAAGCAACTTAGATCAACTTGCCAGTGCAATGGAAGAGATGGTCTGCAGTGTTGCCGAAGTGGCAGAAAATGCGACTTCAGCAAGTGAAAATGCACAAGCAACCGATC
>NZ_CEZLMY010000261.1:0-3449 GCF_983033635.1 Psychromonas sp.
TCAAATTACTGGTTAAATGCGGTTATCTGCCCGGATGTAACCAGTCGCAACTTATTACTTGAAGAGGTTAATAAGCAAGGCGTGATGGTTAGGCCTGTCTGGCAGTTGATGCACCGCCTACCGATGTTTAAAAATGCATTGCGTGGTGATTTATCCGTTTCCGAGTGGGTTGAAGCGCATCTTATTAATTTACCTAGTTCTCCTACTAATATGCTTGATTAAGGAATAATAATGACTAAACGTATTTTGACTGAAGCATCAGGCAGTATGGTAAGTAGCTATATGATTAAAGCCATTCGTGAGTCGGGTAATATCTCTATAGCTTCTGATATTTCTGCTCAATGTAGTGCAATCGTATTAGCTGACGAATTTATAACATTTCCCCCTAAGAATGATCCCAACTTATGGGAAAAAATAGAAAAGCTACTTATTGATAATCGTGTCGATGTAGTTATCCCTTCGTTTGATGAAATGCTCTTGGGGTGGGCTGAACGTAAAACGCTATTTTTAGATAAAGGCATTGAAATTCTCATATCAGATATTGAAACAATAAAAGTATTTCAGGATAAATGGAGTACTTATGAATTTTTTAAAGCTAATAGTATCCCATGTGCAGATTCTTCATTAGAACCAATCTACCCATTCATAAAACCGCGTGAAGGTAGGGGCAGTGTTGGAATATTCGTTGAACATGACCCAATTTTGAGAGCTGATAAATTTGATTCATCTTGTATTTCACAAAAGATACTCACTGGTGTTGAATATACGATAGACTGTTTATTTGATACATTAGGTAACCCAATCTATATTGTTCCGCGTAAACGTTTAGGTGTATCTAATGGTAAATCTACCGGTGGTGAAATTGAACTTAATGAAATAATCCATAAAGGTGTGATGGATATAGCTAAGTCGATTAAGTTCATCGGACCTATCAATGTTCAATGTTTTCTAGATGGCGAAGAGATTAATTTTGTTGAAATAAACCCTCGGATTGCGGGTGGTATGGCCTTAGGATTTGCCGGTACAGAAAACTGGATACCTTTATTTCTTAATATTCTTGCTGGTGAAACAGAATTTGCTCCTCAGAAGGTCCAAAATCATCTGAAAATGTATCGCACTTACCAGGAAGTATTTACTCAATGATCAAACTTGTTATATTGGATCTTGATAATACTTTATATGATGAGACTGCTTATTTCAAAGGCGTTTTGATGCAATTCGAACGAGCGCTTCAGCTACCTTTAGGTTCAGTATACAATTCGATTGATCATATATCTCGTAGTGAAAGTAAAGATATTCTGAAGGATTGCTTACAACAGGCCAGCGTATATTCTTTAACAAATCACGATCTATTATTTAATCTGTATAAAACGGCACAAGTGAGTTTAAAAACCTATTCTGGTGTAGATGCCTATTTATCGCAGTTAAAAATACATAATTGTTATATTGCTATTTTAACTAATGGTGTTGTTGACGTACAAAAAAATAAAGTAAGTAATTTAGATATTGAGTCAAAAATAGATAAAGTATTTTATGCACGAGAGAATAATGAAGGTTATGAAAAACCTGAGAAACAGTGCTTTATTAATGTTGTGGATTATTTTGGCTGTGAGTTAAGTGAGACCATTATGATCGGTGATAGTTATAATAATGATTATCAGGGGGCGATTAACATAGGTATTCAAGCCCTATGGCTGAATGATACTGAATCTGATATTTCTATATCGAGACTATCAAGCTCGTTAAAATATATTTTAGGTAATAAACATGAAAAAAATTAGAAAAATAATTGCAGTTACGGGTATCAGATCTGAATATGATATTCTTTATCCTGTCATTAAACGGCTAAATGATAGTGAAAATTTTGAGCTAAAGGTTGTGATATCTGGTGCGCATCTATCTAATTGGCATGGGAATACAGCACAATTAATTATTGATGATGGCTTTGAGATTGCTGATAAAATTGATTCTTTATTTGTTACTAATGGCGTTACTCAACGTAGTAAAGCTGTTTCGCAATTGATTTCAGGGTTAACGCAGACAATTGACCGTGAACAGCCTGATTTGTTGATCGTCGTGGGCGATAGAGAAGAAAGTATTGCAACTACGATTGTTGGTAACTACATGGATGTATTAGTCGCACATATTGGTGGCGGCGATCCTGTCTGGGGAAATGCAGATGATCCTATTCGTATGGCAGCGAGTAAACTAGCTCATATTCATTTCACAACAGCAAAACCTTATTCTAAAAACTTGATTAGTATGGGGGAAGATGACTGGCGTATTTGTTTTACAGGAACTCCTGGGTTAGATAATATTCGTAATGAACCTAAGATTGATTTTAAGGATGTTTGTCATTTTGTTAAAAGTGAGCTTACTGATTATATCGTGGTATTGAAGCACCCATTATCGTCTGAACATAATTCAGCTTACGAGCAAATGAAAATAACGTTAGAGTCGGTTAAAACCCTGTGTGAAAAGAATAATATGAAAGCAGTATGTATTACACCAAATAGTGACCCTGGCTCATTTGAAATTTTAAAAGCATATGAAGAATTTGAAAGTGATCGTATTTTGCTTCAAAACACATTGCCGCGGAATATATTCATTAATTTACTGCGCAACGCCAAAGCACTTGTGGGTAATTCGAGTATGGGTATTTTAGAAGCGCCCATGTATAAATTACCCGTTGTGAATGTAGGGCGCAGGCAACAAGGCAGATTGAACGCTGGTAATGTTAAGTTTGTTGATTACAATCACCAAGAAATTGTTGATGCGATAGAAAAAGCTTGTTTTGATAATAATTACCGCAATGATATTATAAACCTAGCAAACCCGTATGGTGATGGTACGAGTGCTAAAATAGTCGAAGATTTTTTAGCTAAAATAGATATGTTAGATTCTAAATGGTTGATAAAAAGTAAGTTGGTGTAATAGTTATGTCGAAAACAGTATTAATAATTGCCCCTCATGCTGACGATGAGACACTTGGTTGTGGCGGCACTATACTGAGATATATACACGAAGGTCATCAAGTTCACTGGCTTATTGTAACAGGGATGTCTGAGCCAGCTGGCTTCACTGTGTTGCAAATAGCAAAAAGAACACAAGAAATTAAAGATGTAGCTCTGAGCTACGGTTTTAGCGGGGTGCATGAGTTAAACCTTCTGCCTGCGCAATTGGAAACCTTACCGAAAGGAGAAGTTATCGGTCCGATTTCTACTGTAATAAATAGCGTTAAACCTGATGAAGTATTTTGTGTTTATCGTAATGATGCACACAGTGACCATGAAATCGTATTTGATTCTGTAATGTCTGCGACTAAATCATTTCGCTATCCTTTCATCAAACGTGTTCTTTCTTATGAAACAATCTCTGAAACAGATTTTGGTATGAAACCTGAAGATGGAGGTTTTAGACCAAATGTATTTATTGATGTATCTGAATAT